>JACATA010000017.1 GCA_013390375.1 Marine Group I thaumarchaeote | reverse complement strand
GTTCAAGTTTTGATATTACATCCTTACAAATACCAAAATATTTTTTATCTTCTGGTGTTCCTGGTCCTGGCGAAATAATTATGGCGCTGTAATTTCTTTTTTTTATTTCATCAATAGTAATTTTATCATTTCTTACAACATCAGAATTTATTCCCAATTCTCCTAATCTTTGTGCAAGATTATAAACAAATGAATCATAGTTATCTATAATCAAAAACTTCATTTCGATGCCTCTCTTAGTGCAGTTATCATTGCATTGGCTTTATGTTCAGTTTCTTTAAGCTCATTATTTGGAACTGAATCAAACACAATTCCTGCACCAGCTTGTACAAAACCGTGTTTTTCATCAGCGAAAATACTTCTTATAGCAATTGCAAAATCACAGCATCCATTAAATGAAAAATATCCAACAGCACCAGCATATGGACCTCTTGATTCTGGTTCTAACTCATCAATAATTTCCATCGCTCTGACTTTTGGTGCACCTGAAACTGTGCCAGCTGGAAAAACTGCTTTAAATGCATCATACATGTCATAATTTTTATTTAGTTTCCCAACAACATGTGTTACCATATGTTGAACATGACTGAATTTTTTTACCTCCATAAGTTTATTGACACGAACAGTTCCATAATCACATACCTTTCCAATATCGTTTCTACCTAGATCAACAAGCATTGTGTGTTCTGCTAATTCCTTTTCATCATTGATTAATTCTTGTCGTAATTGTTCATTTTTTATTTCATCATTTGAAATCTTTCTTGTACCTGCTATTGGAAATGTTTCAACATAATCATTTGTAACACGTAAAAGCATTTCAGGACTAGAACCAATTGTTATTTTTTTACCCATTTTTAGATGGTATAGATATGGAGATGGATTTAACGAACGAAGCTTTTCGTAAACTTTTAGATAATCACCATGACCTTCGAATGAAAACTTTCTTGATAACACAACTTGGAAGATATCTCCGTCATAGATGTATTTTTTTGCCTTTTCAACTATTTTAGAAAACTCATCTTTGTCTAAATTAGGGGAAAGAAATCGCAAATTGAAATCGCCAAAAATTGGCTCAGATGTTTTTATTTCGTCTACTCTATTTTTGTCATAATAAAAATATAGAGATTTTTTTTGTTTGTTATCAAACAGTATACCGTCGTTGTAAATTCCAAATTCCATTATTGGTTCCGTTGTATTATGGCGTTTTGGAATTTTTTCCCATAATCTTATTGCATCGTAATTAATTATGCCTACAGCACCACCAAGATAACGATATGTTTGAACATCAGTTTTCTGCACTAGATCCTTTATTACAGCAAGTGGTTCATCTGTAGAAATTGTTTCCAGTGAGCCATCTCTGCTTTGTATTGTAACCTTGTCATAATACCCCTTTACAATATATTCTGGGTCAAAACCCATAATCGAAGTTTCTGAGAGCTCTTCTGGACCTGTTAAAGATTCGAATAGGAAAGAATATTCGTAATTTCGAGATATTTTATTATAGATTTCAAATTGGGTGCCAGTATAATCTAGAGAAATTATCCTAGGAATGCTTGTGTGTCCAAATGTGTCCACCCATGAAATTGAACAAAATTGAACTGTATTTAAACCATGATTTTGGTATTAGCAAAATTAGTGATGAAATATGGGTTTTTGAGTGTTAAATTGAGGTTTTTTAATATAAAAAATGGATTACTGAGTTTAAAAAACACGCATAAACTGTAAAATTTAATAGAAAATACAAATTTAGCAGTTAATCAATGAAAATCGATCGATCACCTCTTTGATCTATTTCTCGTATTAATTGTATGAGTTCAATAGGAGTTGGAATGCAAAAGATAGCCATACATTCACAGATAATTGGTCTTAAGGCAGTGTTGAAGATTTCGAATATTATTAGCAAATAATAGTTCTGGATCAACGACATAGACAAATCTAAGAATTTTACGGTAATGTACGGTACACTTATTAGTAATTGTGCCTATAATACGGTGTGAATAAGACATGTCATAGATGCGGTACAACTGATTTAAGCTGGAATCAAGCATATCATCAATTAACAGGCAAGTGGAAACTTGAGAATCACAAAGAATGCAAATAACAGTTAGTACTTTGAAAATCTTTTCTGAAGATAATCTGTCATTTTAAGAAATTACTTGGGTCAGTTATTGCACCGTTTGCTGCAGAACCTACTAGGAGTGCATATTTGGCAAGCGCGCCTGACTTGTAGTTTGGTTTAGGCATTCTCCATTTCTTGCTTCTTTGCCCGAGTTCCTTTTCTGAAACATGCAGATTGATGCTATTATCCTCAATATTGATGCTAATTTCATCTCCGTCTTTGACAAGAGCAATTGGTCCCCCAACAAATGCTTCAGGCGCAACATGCCCAACCATGAATCCACGAGTTCCACCTGAGAATCTGCCATCAGTTATCATTGCTACTTTCTTACCCAATCCTTGTCCTACTAGTGCTGCAGTTGTAGCAAGCATTTCTCTCATTCCGGGACCGCCTTTCGGACCTTCGTATCTAATGACTAGAACATCTCCTTCCTTAATTTCACCATTCGCTACTGAATCAAATGCAGATTCCTCTGAATCAAATATTTTGGCTTTACCGGTAAATTTTGTCATTTCTACACCCGCAGTTTTAATTACCGCTCCTTCAGGCGCCAAAGTTCCTTTTAATATTACAGCAGTTCCAAAACTATGTAATGGATTTTCAACTCCTCTTACAATTTTTTGGTCATCAGTATTTGGTATTTTAATTTGCTCAATATTTTTTTTAATTGTTTTTCCTGTAACAGTTAATACATTAGCATGAATTAGATTACCATCTAACAATTTTTTCATTATTAGTGGTATTCCGCCTATCTTATCAAGACTATTCATTACATAACCGCCACCAGGTTTCATGTCTGCAAGATGAGGGGTTTTTTTCCTAATTCTTTCAAAGTCGTCATATGTTAATTTTATTCCTACTTCATTTGCTAATGCAAGTAAATGTAAAATACCATTAGTTGAACCACCAATAGCATTTAACATTGTGATAGCATTTTCAAATGATTCAAATGTTAAGATGTCGCGTGGTTTAATATTAAGCTCCAGTAATTGCGTACATGCCTTACCTGTTTCATATACTATCTTTTCCCTTCTGCTGTCTTCAGCCGGAGGACTTGCACTTCCTGGCAATGCAATACCCATTGCCTCAGAAATTGATGCCATTGTATTAGCTGTAAACATTCCACCGCATGAACCAGCATTTGGACATGCAGTATTTTCTATGTTTTTTAATTCTTCCAATGAAATTTGTCCTGCATTGTATGAACCCACTGCTTCATAAACATCAACAATTGTTAGCTCTTTTCCGTCCAACATTCCTGGCATGATTGTTCCACCATAAACAAAAACAGAAGGAATGTTTAGTCTTGCCATAGCCATCATAGTACCTGGTAAACTTTTATCACAACCAGCAATACCTACTAACGCATCATATTGGTGCGCTCTTACCATTAATTCAATTGAATCGGCAATAACCTCTCTACTAACTAACGATGATTTCATACCTTCATGACCCATCGCGATTCCATCACTTACTGCAATTGTACTAAATTCTCTTGGTGTAGCACCTGCGTCCTTTACACCATCTTTTGCTTTTTGAGCAAGTCCAGCTAAATGTATGTTACATGGAGTAGCTTCATTGCCTGTGTGACAAACACCAACGAATGGTTTGCTAAGATCATCATCAGTCAAGCCCATAGCTTTGTACATTGCTCTATGTGGAGCTCTTGCTGCTCCTTCAACCACATTCCTACTCGATATTCCCATTTTAAACATCTTCAACACATGTTACTGTAATTTAAATTCTAAAAATGCAAATCTCATTAACTAGTATTAAATACAAAAAATATGGATTCTAAGGAGCTTCAAACCTTTATTCAGGATGTAAGAGACGATTTAAAAAATTTAGAAGGCCTAATTAATTATTATGATTTTTTAGGTCATCATAACATTAGAAGTATAGTTTTTAATCCTAAAAATGATTCAAGTTTTTTTGAGGGATCTGTAGTCGCAATTTTAGATCAGAGATACCGTGAATTCTTTCGAAGTAAATTCAATTGTGAAATTGATGAACTTACACGAGTAGATATACTTGAAATAATTAGGGCGCATTTACCATATATCCATAAAAAACTTGACGAATAATAGTAAAAGAAAATTATTTTTAATATGTATTGTGTTGATTTAGCCACTAATTACTTGTGAATCAAGTTCCCTTAACTGTTCTTCAATTTGTTCAGGTGTTTCGCTACCATATGTAATCAAGATTCGATCACCTTCTTCAAGAACATAATCATAGATACTTTTTACAAGTTCATGGTTAATGTAATACTTGAGTGAATAGTCTTCATTAGTACAAAACTGTCTACCATCTGGAAATATGAAACATGGGTCCAATGTCTCACTCGGACGCAAAATATCTGTGTAACCTCTGCTTTCCCAACCAACGACAATGTTTAATCCATCAAACAAAAAACCAAGCGTTACTCCTGATGAGTGTCTATGAATTGTAGTACCATCACTATCTTCAAAATGGATCCAACTGTTTTTGATTTGGTAAGCTGGACTATCAAAGTCAAACTTATCACCAAAAATTCTTACAAGCAATGATGCATGTTCATGCTCATCACCAAGTTTTCCTGCACCAGGTGGTGCACCTAGTGCACTGGAATCCATATTCATGAATTCATATCCTGCATAACCAACAATTACTGCAATTAATGCTAAAATGCCAACAGCCTTAAGATTATTTTTACGTTTAACCTTTACTTGTTTAGCAACTTTGTCCTCTCGTTCTTCTCGTCTTTCCTCTCTCGCCCTTCTTCCCATTGTTGGAAAAATTTATTTTTTACCCTATATAATATATGAAACTAATATTTTTTTCATAACCATATTGATTAGAAAATTTTAGATATCTAGATCCATTTCTAACCATAAATGTCCTTTAGCAATAGTATATTCATAGTTTTTATCCTTAATGTTGGTTTTAAACAATTCAAAAAGATCCTGTGGTATATCTTCCCAGTAATCATTTTCTGTTTCAACCTTCAATATATCCTGTTTTTGCATATTTAGAAGCCACTCACGAACTTCATTTTCAGTTAACGAAGCAGATTCGTACCTATCTCTAATAATAGCTTCAAGATGAAACTTCAATTTTTTCATTTGTTATAGATGATGCCAATATATTAATTGAATTTTATTCAGATAGTAACATTGTCAAAATGTATTTTTTGTGATATGATAGAAGGAAAACTCTCATGCCATATGATTTACCAAGATGATGATTGTATATCCATTTTGGATAAATATCCCATAGATAATGGTCACTCACTTGTTATTACAAAAAAACCATATGAAAAAATAATGGATATGGATGTAGATGAAGTTGCAAAATTATTTTCCAAAATTCCAAAAATTGCTAAAGCAATTATCAGGGCAACTAATGCTGACGCATTTACTATTGCGCAGAATAATGGTAAAGCTGCAAAACAAATTGTACCACATGTTCATGTACATATAATTCCAAGGTATAATACAACTGAAACATTATGGACAAAGCGAAAGATTTTAACAGAAAATGAATTAGATGAATTAGCACAAAAAATAAAAAATTATTTAGAATAATTTTTTATTTTGTATAATTTGGGTTGTAACGTAAAATAGCTCCAACATTACCAAGATTTGATACCATAGAACCATGTTCGCTAACACCAGAAATTACTTCAATTTTTGTTCCTAATTTTGCTCCTAGTAATGAAAGATAATCCACTATATCTTGTTCTGATACTTCGATATCCAAAGATTTACACGACAAACATGGAGAATTTTCAAGTTCAGTTTTAGTCTGGATTACTTTTACCCGTTCAATAATTTTTTCTTGTGTATCATTACACCTGTTGCATTTAGCTTCAATTCTATAAAGCCCAATTTTGTCTGTTATTATGATTGTATCAACAACATTATTTTTTAGATAGTTTATAATTTCATTCAGACCATACACTCCTAACCCAGAATTACTGTTGATTAGTTTGAACAGTTTTTCAACAATTTGTTTTTCTTCAACCAATCTGAAATTAGAAAGAATGTCTGATGATTTATCAAAAGCTTCTCTTATTCCTTCTGATCCAGCATATGATGCATCTATAGTTGAAATAACCATATCCTGCAATCTATATTCTAAATAATTATCATTAACAAACTCTTCTTTCGTAGGTCCAGGACCAGAAATAATCAGACCTTTAATTGGATAAATGTCAATAAAATATTCTCGTGTAATTTGCGCTACTCTATTAAAATAATAAGTAAGTTCCATCTCTCTTAATTTTTGAAATCTTTTTGCAGATTGGCCTCCCTGTCTATGTTTACCTGCAACACCAGAGCTTGTTGCTTTCAAAACTTGAACTTTATCGCCATATAATATTCCCCAACCAGCATCTTTAGCGTCTATTGCCAAAAATCCAATTAAGTTGTCATCTTTTAACATATCTTTTAAGATATCAACATGAAAATGATCATCACATCTGTACAAGAATGTTTTTAGGTCTTTTGGTGGATCAATTTCAAACACTTTTACTGTTTCGCTACCTAGAGGTCCACCTTCTTCTCTTGGAAGTGCACCACAAAATATTACTAATCCTCTTTCAGGAGTTTTTTTGTATAATTTTAACCGTTGAAGAACTTTTGATAATGAATCAACAACATGTGTACGAGTAACATCAGATTTTATATTATCTGCAGTACCTTGTTCCTCCCTTAGATTTGTTATTACTTCATGTAGCTGTTTACCTTTTGGAATGTAGACAGTTATCAATTCAGTTCCACGTCCTGTGAATTTTGAAAGCTCTTGTAACGTTTTTCTTATCTTGTAAAGCTTAACAGAATCTTGTTTTTGTATTTCTATTTTTGGCAATTGTATCTATTTTTAAATTATTAATATTAAGGTAAATATTTTTGATAAATCATTTATGGAATTTAGTCATATTTTATGATCGATATTAGATTAGATCTAAATTATTCCAAAATGAGTTATCTTATAATTAATTATGATAACTTAAATATCAATTTCGTACGCATGATAACATGTCATTTTTAGTGCAATCAACCAAGATCTTTAATACTGTTCCAAAGGTTGCTTTGGCCATTCTTGTTACAGTGTTTATCATTGGATTGTTTGTTGTTGGATTCGATCAAGGTCATATTTTTAGTATATTCTATGGTGAATCAGCTTTTGCCGATCAGTTTCTGCACGAACTTACTCATGATATGAGACATGCAGCAGGATTTCCTTGCCACTAATTCAAATTGAATTGATTTTTAATCATTATTTGGATAAAGTATTACTTGTGAATTATTTTCATTAACAGAAATATTTGCTTTTTTAATCCTGCTGCGATACATCTTAATTTTTTTCCCTTCATTTGTAATTTTAAATCTTTGAATTTCTACCAAAGATAATTTTTCTAGATTTGATAGGGTTTTGTAAACGGCTGATAATGAAATCTGTAACTCACCAGCTATTTTTATTGCATCTTTTTCAACATTTACAATCGAAAATAATACAGCATGTGAACAAGTAGTTGTTAGCGCCTCTATAATACGCTGTTTAATATCATATTCATCAAGCTCAAGCAGGGTTGGCTTTGGAAGTAAGCCTCTCATAAAAATCAGTTAGCAGATAGTGAAAGCTTTGGCTCTGGTTTTTTAATAGATATTTCAGCCTTGTTGATTCTGCTTCGATAAACCTTGAAACGTCTTCCTTTTTCTGATAAAATAGTTTTTTCTACTTGTACCAGCGTTAAATTTTCTAAATCTAATAATTTTTTATAAACTGAACTTAGTGGAATTTTTAATGATGTAGAAAGGTTAGATGCCGTTTTACCTTTGCGTATGATTGAAAAAATAATTGCTCTTGATTCAGCATCTGCTAAAGCCTCAATAACTTTTTGAGTTATATCATATTTTTTTAGTTGTGGAAGAGTAATTTTATGCTGCATTACCAGTTAATTCACTAATAATGTATTTAGACATATTGATTATTCACTATTCTAATAATATGGAATAGAAATTTAGAAATGACTCGTTATATTTCATATATGTCCTTAAAATCATGTTGTAATATTTTTTAGTTGATTTTTTGCATCTGCCTGTTTAATTTCTCTAGCAATACGACGTCCCATACTCATCGGCTCATCAAAAATTAAAGTAGTGTAGGGTGAACCATTCATGAAAATGTTTGTTCCAGCTACAATTCTAGCTGAAAATTCAAATGCACTAAAATGTGCGTTTTCATCGTATACACCTTCTATACAAAATGGTCCATTCATTCCAGGCGGAACAAGCTTTGCAGATGCCTTTACAAAATTTTCTCCCATTGTATATACATCATCTAATAATGATTCACGTAATACAAGTGGACTGTTTGCAATAACATTAAACGATGTAGATTTTTCCATGTTAAGCTGATTTTCAGCTGGAATTCTAGCTAAACCTTCAATGTTAGATTCGTGTCTTTTATCAACTCCAAAAAATTCAAGTTCTTGTTTTAGTGGGGAGTAAAAAAACTGCAAGTAAGCTAGAACACCCGAAGTATATTCTTGAATGTATAAATCACTGTCTCCATTGATTATTCCTTCTTTGATTAATTGATCGCGCTTTTCGTTGTATTCTTTTTCAGTAGAAGCAAGAAAATATCCTTTACCACCGGCCGCCCCATGTCTTTTTGCAATAACAAGCTTATTGATCTCTTTAGGATTTGGTATAGATTTTGGTGTTTCAAGCTTTGCTTCCTTCATCAATTGTTCTTTTAACATTCGATCAGATTCCCAACGTAAGATATGTTTATTTCCAAAAATTGGTGTCCTGATTGATTCAATTTGTTCAGAATTCATTTGTGCTATTAGTGTTCCATGTGGAATTAAAATAGAGTTATTTTTCTGAAGAACAGATTCACATTTTTGTTCAAGTATTTCTGAAAATGAATCTACAAGCAATAATTCATCAATAAATTTGAAGCGTCTGTAAAGACTTTCTCGTTTTTTTTCACATATTAGAAGTGTTTCAAGTCCTTCATCCTTTGCGCCCTTTAAGAGCTGAAGTGCGCAATGTGAACCCAGTGTTGCTACTGATATCAATTAGAATATTACTTTAGTACATGCCCATATGAAACTATGTGTCAAAACGTATGGCTGAGATGTATGAAAATTGACTATCATCTATTCAATTGTAATATTATGTCAACATCTTTAGTGGCAGTTTTTAATAAAAAAATAAGTAAAAAATTTTTAATGATTAATAAGCACAGTGGATAAATCATGTAACTAATTTATAGTGGTGTGACAGCAATCCCTTATTGCAAATTTCAGCATCATCAACTATGATTAAGGATGATACAAGAAAACAGATTTTTCTCCAAATTTTATCTGATCAATTTTGTATGGGAATAGTCTCGTCAATTATTGAAACACCTAAAACAGCTGTTGAAATTGCTAAAGTGACAAATATTCCTATCAGTACCGTTTACCGAAGATTGCAATTTCTTCAAGAGCATAAGATGTTGAAAACTTCTGGTGGATTAAATAAGGATGGAAAATATTTTGTGTATCTGAGTAAATTAAAAACAATCTCAACCTATTTTGATGGTTCAAGCACAATGGTTTCAGTTACACCAAACCTCAATTTCACAATTAACTAACAATTACTAAAAAAATCATAATAAATACTCAAATTTAAAAAGAAGAGTAATGGTTGAGACCGAATTGGGAGAATGGCGTAGAAGTCATTATTCAACAGAATTAGATCCGTCATTGGCAGAATCAGATGTCACTGTAATGGGATGGATTTCAAGTGTAAGAAGTCACGGCAACATCACATTCTTAACAATTGTAGATAAAATGGGCGAAGTTCAAATAGTTGCGAAAAAGGGATCCAGTCCGGACGATCTAATTGAAAATTTATCCAAATTAAAAGAACATTCTTCTGTTGGCTTGATCGGAACAGTAAAGACTTCTGAAAAAGCACCGAATGGAGTTGAAATAATACCAAAAGATCTTCGGATATTTTCTTCTGTTGAGAAGATACCTCCGTTTGATCCTTATGCAAAGACTATCAAAAATATTGATACACGACTTGAGATCAGGGCAATTGATTTACGTCGAAGTGTGTTACAGAATGTTTTCAATGCACGAAGTAATGTGCTTAGATCAATCCGTCAATATTTTTATGATCAAAATTTTACTGAAATCAATACTCCAAAGATGATCGCTACTGCCACAGAGGGTGGTGCTGCGTTGTTTCCAATTTTTTATTACAATAAGGAAGCATTTCTTGCTCAAAGCCCACAGCTGTATAAAGAACAATTAACAATGAGTTTTGAGAAGGTGTTTGAGATCGCGCCTATTTTTCGGGCTGAACCATCAAGAACGAACAGACACCTCTCAGAGGCTATATCTATCGATTTTGAGGAAGCATATGTTGATTATAATGATGTGATGAAAAGAATTGAACAAATCATAAAACAAACAATTCTGACATTACAGGAGTTTTCTAAAGATAATGATGATGTTGAATTTACAATTCCTACGATCTCAGATACTATTCCACAATATACTTACACTGATTTATTAGAAAAAATTCAGGCTACAGGCGCTACGAGTCAATGGGGTGACGATCTGTATCCAGCACAATTAAACAAAATTGGAATAACTGGTTTTTACTTTATCAAAGATTGGCCTACTGGCCCAAAACCATTTTACGTGAAGGTAAGCAAAGATGACCCAAAAATCTCAGAGTCATTTGATTTGATGTATGGTGATTTAGAAATTTCTTCTGGCAGTACTAGAATTGCGAAAAAATCTGAGCTTGAAGACAGAATGAAAAACAAAGGTATGAAGATTGATACATTTAGTTATCATCTGAATGTTTTTGATTATGGTGTTCCACCACATGCAGGATGTGGAATTGGTCTTGAAAGATTAATGATGGCGCTTACAGGCATAGAAAACATTCGTGATACAACATTTTATCCTAGAGATGTTGATAGATTAACACCATAGGTGAAAAGCTTGGTTACCGAAGAAGAGATTTCTAATGTTGCAAAATTAATGAAAATTGATCTTGAAGACCATACTGCTCATATTAAAAGAGTACAAAAAATGCTTGAATATTTTGATATTCTCGATAATGCAAATGTTGAATCCGAAGAAATCACTGTTCAAGAAACTGATTTAGATAAACTAAGAGATGATAAACATAACCCATATGACAAAAATTTATTAAAATTTCTGAAGAGCTATCAAGGAAAATATGTAAAGGCTCCAAAGCTGAATTAAGTTGGATTTAGGAATTTCTGCATTAAATTATGTAAGTAGTATAAAGAATGGTGAATTTACTGTAGAAGAATTTACCTCAAAATCACTTGAGCGGATAAGTCAGGTCGATGAAAAACTTCATGCATTCTTACGTGTAAATGATCTAGCAATAAAAAATGCAAGAGAGATTGACACCAAAATAAAATCTAATCAGAATGTTGGAAAATGTTATGGAATGCCTATATCTGTTAAAGACAATATGTGCATCGAAGGCTCAAAAACTACTTGTGCATCAAAAGTTTTGGAAAATTTTATTGCTCCATATACCTCCACCGTAATTAGTAAACTAAATTCTGAAGATGCGATAATAATTGGAAAGACGAATATGGATGAGTTTGCAATGGGTCTAAGTACCGAGTATAGTGCTTATGGACCAAGTAGAAATCCTTGGAATATTGATTATGTTCCAGGTGGTTCTTCTGGTGGAAGCGGTGTGTCTGTTTCTGCAAATGAATGTATTGCATCATTAGGTTCAGATACAGGCGGTTCAATTAGAAACCCAGCAAGTTTTTGCTCTGTGGTTGGATTAAAACCAACATACGGGTTAGTAAGTCGTTACGGTCTTGTTTCATATGCTAATAGTATTGAACAAATCGGACCTATGACAAAAACTGTGGAGGATTCTGCATTCTTACTAAACATTATTTCTGGAATTGATTCTAATGATAACACTACAGTAGATAACAAAAATCAAGATTATCTAAATAATATTGATGCTGGGATAAGCGGAAAAAAAATTGGAATAGTAACAGAAATGACAAATTCTGAAGGGCTTAGCACTGATGTACTAAATGCCACCAATGATGCGGTTAAGACATTTGAAAAACTAGGAGCAAACTGTGAGCAGGTATCATTACAAATGATTCCTTATACTGTTGCTGCATATTACACTATAACATCAACAGAAGCAGGAAGTAATCTAGCAAGATATGACAACATAAGATATGGATATGAATTCGATTCATCAGGCTTTGAATTCAATTCATACATATCACAAGCAAGAAGTAAACTTGGTCCTGAAGTTATACGAAGAATGATCTTAGGTGGTTTTGTACCATCTGCCGGACATGCTGGGAAATATTTTCTAAAAGCATTGAAAGTTAAATCTAAACTTATTGCTGAAATAAATCATGTATTTGAGAAATTTGACTTTCTAATTTCACCTACCGTTCCTATTCAACCGTTCAAATTTGGTGAAAAAATTCAGGACCCTGTATCATTTATGATGATTGATTTTAATACGGTTACCGCCAATCTTACTGGAATTCCAGCAATATCAGTACCATACAAAATTACAAACGGATTGCCCATAGGAATTCAAATAATGGCAAATCGTCTTGAGGAACATTCATTGTTACAGACTGCATATGCATTAGAAAAAACTGTAGATTTACCAGAGGTGCCAGTATAGTGACAAAAATAGGTCTTGAGATACATTGCCAGCTAACAAAGCTTGAAAGCAAGTTGTTTTGTCCATGTAAAGCTGATTACAGGGAATTTGAACCTAATACAAACATCTGTCCGGTCTGCATGGGAATTCCAGGTTCGTTGCCATTACTGAATAAAAAAGCTGTTGAAAAAGCAACACTGATTGCAATGGCACTTGATTGCAAAACTCCAAACAAAATTGCATTTTTTAGGAAAAATTATTTTTATCCTGACTTGCCAAAAAACTTCCAAATTACACAGCTTAATGCATATGGAAATACAAGCATTGGTTGGGAAGGTAAAATCTCAGTAGAAGATAAGGAGATAAAAATTAGAAGAATACAATTAGAGGAAGACCCTGGACGATTAATTTACGAAGGCGCCACTGAAAAAACTAAACTCACATTGGTTGATTACAATAGGGCTGGAACTCCATTAGTTGAAATTGTAACCGAGCCAGATTTTGAAACTCCTCATCAAGTTAGAGAATTTTTGAACATACTTTCAGACTTGCTCGAAAATTTGAATGTGTCAGATCCCGGACTAGAAGGCGCAATGCGTGCAGACGCTAATGTGTCAATTGAGGGGGGTTCAAAAGTTGAAATAAAGAACATCGGTTCATTTCATGATTTAGAGAAAGCTGTTCATTTTGAAATAACAAGGCAGCAGAGTCTTGCAGAACGAAAAATCGAGATTATTCAAGAAACTCGACATTGGGACGATGGACGAAAAATCACCGTCTCAGCAAGAACAAAGGAAGAAGAGGCTGAATACAGATATCATCTTGAGGCAGATATACCGTGGGTTCGGATTAATGATAACACAAAAAATCAATTACGAGCACAGATGCCTGAAAGCATCAGTTCCAAGAAGGAACGATACGTTTCAAAATATGGTATTACATCACAGGTTGCAGGCATCTTATCTTCAGACAGGTACTTTTCTGAACTTTTTGAAAAGGCAAACAACGAAACTAATGCAAAGGATATCGCAAATATGATTACTACAGATATTATGGGATTGCTTGATACACGTGAAAAGCGTGAAATGTCAAAACTAGAAGGAGATCATATTTCAGATTTAGTTGAATACATCAAATCAAATAAGATTACCAGAGCCTCTGCAAAATTAGCTCTGGATGAGGTTATAAAAAATGGAAAACAATTATCAGAGATAATTGAGGATCTTGATTTGGGTCACGTTTCAGATGAAGCTACATTATCTGACATTATAACAGAAGTCTTAGACGAAGAAGTAAAAGCAGTAGAAGACGCAAAACAAAATCCTGATATAGTTAACTTTTTGGTAGGAAAAGTTATGCAAAAAACACACGGAAAGGCAGACCCAGAATTAACATTAACCCTTTTGAAAAAAAATCTTGGTTTATAAAATCATTATTATGGTTTAGTACTTGTTTATCCATATCGATAGTTTATTCCCTTTTCTCCTCGTGGATGTTTCCAATCAGTTTGCTCAGAACATGTTCCACATTCAATACACCCCTCATGCTGTATCGTAACTTGACCATTTTCTTCACTATAACATTTAGTTGGACACAACATAACTAACTTTTTCATAAAATCATTATTGGGGTTTAGTACTTTGATATGAGAAACTTTATCATCATTATAATTCAGCTTTGCAATACGATCTGCAAGTAATGGAATAGAAGGCGTGTAGGATGAAGAAATGGTCTTTCCACTTCGTTCGGCAAGCTCGGTTGGTACTTTTACATAGCTTTCTTGTGATTCTATCACTGGAAGCAGACGCTCATAGCCTAAAACATTTACAAACTTTGCTGCCATACTTCTAATTGCCCCGCTTGACATGAGTTTTAGGACTAGGCTGTGCTTTGCACTCAAAATGTCTTTCGGCACATCTTTTGTGGCATCAATAAAGATTTTCAGATATTCTTTGTCAATCTCTTTCATGTCTTTTGTGTATGGACTTTCTTCAATTGATTTTGTGTAATATTCACCAAGATAACCTTGAGAGAAATTATTCTTTTCTAATGCCCTCGCAATCGCGTTGGCAGCTCGTACTCCATCATCAATTCCTACGTTAAGACCTTCAATTCTTGGACCGACAAAAACTCCTCTGCCGGCTGCATCACCTACAAACAAGACATTCTTGTGGTAGGGTTTTTTCATTCTACAGCGTTTTCCGTCAGGAATTAATTTTGCGCCGTATTCATCCTCAACATAATCTGTTTTAAACTGGATTCCGTACTGAGATGACATCTTTTCGCGAGTCTCAGATAATTTTGATTTGATTTCATCCTCAGAGTTAAATTTTCCAGTCTTGATCAGCTCTTTCCTTCTGCTTGAAGAAAGATACACATCACGAATTTCATACCAAGTTTTTATCAGCTTTGTTACAGCAAAACGGATCTGCATCTGTTTTTCCTTCTCTAAGGTCTTGTCAATCTTTCCCCTTACCGGTACCTCATCTTTGATTAACTCAGTAATCATTGGATTTTTTAACAAAGCGTCTAGCAGTGTATTGGGCTCTATTGGACTGTCTAAAAGAGAGTCAAAGTGATATACTGCACCAACTGATAAGGTGTCGCGGTTTGTGTAAAGGAATCCGCCTCCTAGATGGTTTAGTGTGATGTCGCCTGCAAAAAGATGAGCTTCTCCATCATCCGCTCCGATTGCAAATGTCTCGTTAATTATATCTTCAGGTAATTTTACAATAGCTTTAACACCTTGATACAACTGTACTGCTGAAAATTTTGGTCTTGCACGGGTAATCTGTGCAACTTCGGAGTTTACACCATCAGCCGCTATTACTGCCTTTACTTGAAACTCATCTAACTCATCAGTCTGAATTATTGTTCTTTCTTTTTCATCATCCCAAGAAATGTTATTTACATGAACGCCAGGAACTATTCCACCGCCACATTTTTGCGCACTTTCATCAGCACTTTGTGCAAACCAGGCATTTAGCTCGTTCATAAGAACTGAGTAACCAAAATTTGATTGGTATTCATGCGCTGCTGTGAGATCCATAGAAAAAACTTTGTCTTTTGAAGTTGCGTGCAGAAGATACTTTGTAATTTTTCTTTGCAGTGGTGCCTCATTGACAAAGTTTTGTCCGTAAATATCTTCTACATTGTAGACTCTTCCCTTGTTTGGTTTTTTTGAATAAAGGATTCCACCAGAAATATTTTTTACACCTACCTTTTTACCTGCCTCAAGTAGGACTGCCTGTTTGCCCAAAGTTGATAACTGTTTTAGTGCAGCCAAGCCAGCTGAACCACCACCAATGATAGCTACGTCATACTTTTCCATTAAATCATCCAGCCTGTACAACTTGTTGTTGTTTTTTGAGCTCTTCAACTAATAGTGGTATAACATCTTCCATCCTTCCATTGATGAAAATATCACATTCATTCTTTATTGGCGAATTCTCATCTGGATTTATTGCAACAACAAACTCTGAATCCTGCATGCCTGCTATATGCTGCATCGCTCCACTTATTCCAATTGCCACATAAAGCATCGGACTTATTTTACTTCCACTCGTTCCAATCACTCTAGCTGGAATCATGTAAGTCGAGCTGATTGCTTGGCTTGCAGGCAGCAGCTTTTTTGAAATTGGTAACGAAATTCCTATCTCTGCATCTAGTTGTTTGGCAAGTTCAACTACAAGCTTTATGTTTTCATCTGGGGCATCTTTGATTCCTCGTCCAAAGCTTACAACGGCTTTGCGAATTTCAAAGTCAACCTCACTTTTGACAATTTTATGACTTAGAACTTTTACTTTAAGATCATTTTCTTCTATTTTTGGTTCATAAAATATTATTTCTCCACTCCTTTTTGGGTCTGGTTTGATGGGCTCAAAAACACCAGGTATGATACTACAACCTTGAGGATAGTATTCACGCTTTATTGATGGGGTTGTGTTATTGAGGCAAAGAATTGTTGTCCACAAAAATCCTGAAAAATC
This sequence comes from Marine Group I thaumarchaeote, assembly GCA_013390375.1. GTDB lineage: Archaea > Thermoproteota > Nitrososphaeria > Nitrososphaerales > Nitrosopumilaceae > Nitrosopelagicus. Next base: position 5,268 of record JACATA010000017.1, on the reverse strand, counting down.
CGGTCTGTACATTTCTAGAGTTTTTTTGAAGAGAGTTGGTTTACCTTCTGTCTTAATTTGATGTGTTACCGTCATATCGTGAATTACGAGTTTGTTAATATCCGAAGCAAGACCTGACTCTAACTCTACTAGTACGGTAGATGATAAATGTCTGCCAATGCTGTCTGCTGCAAAAAATATGTAACGCGGTTTTTTGAATTCTTTGGCATAATCTGGCTCAATCCTTGACGCGATCTCTTTGTCTAAAGCAATTTGGCTAATTACTTTGGTATGAATTGTGTTTCTCAAATCTTTTAGCTCTGGATGATCAGCACAAACTACTGCGTCTGCACCATATTCAATCAACTCTTTAGAAAAATCCTTAATATTATTCCCTAAGATTACTGCAACTATTTTTTCATTTGATGAATACCTTGCGTTGAAATCATCAAATAGTCTTCTTGCCTCTCCAAGCATTTCAAGACTTACAGGAAGAATCTTTCCATCAATGTGTTCTATTACAACATAAACATGGCGATAGTTTTCTTCAGTCATTTAATCACCATCGCAGAGAGCGCCTCTCTCATCTTAGCAACAACTTTGCGTATGTGTTCTGAATTTGAACCATCAAAAACCTCGGCCTGTCTTGTGGCCTTTCCTTTTGGTATGCGCTCTACTTGGTATACTATAGTTGGTGAGCCGGCAAGCCCTACTAATGTTTTATCAACACCAAGCTCATCAATATTGAAAACTTTGAGGGATTGCTTGAAATTTCTGGCTCTCTCGTAAGCCTCTTTTTGATATTTTTCAAAAGCGATTCTCTGAGAAACAGTAGTGAAATTTGATTTGTAGGAAGGATCAATTGTGAGAAAGACTGGAAGCGGAGCTTCGATTTCTTCGATAACATTTGGTACGCCATTTAAGGTCAGCAAACACTTGGCCACAACGGTTCTTTTTTCTAAATTTACATCATAACTAATGACATTTCCAATAAATGTGAATCCTAGCTTCCATGCAGTTTGTGGACCGGTCTGGCCAGTCTCACCATCAGAGGCTCTGTGTCCAGAAAACACAATGTCCATCTTTCCTTCCATTTTTTCTATGCCTGTTTTTAGAGTCTCGGCAGTTGCTAGTGTGTCTGCCCCTGCGAAAATTCTATCACTATACAGATGAAGTACATCTGCATCACAAGTTTGCTGAGCTTGCTGCAAAGCTATGTCCGCCCATGGTGGGCCCATTGAACAAACAGAAATCTTTGCACCGTACCTGACCTTGGCATAAAATGCAGCTTTAGCAGCTATTCCACTGTGAGGACCAAGTGTGCTTTTTGTTTCATTTCTATTGAGCGTACCATCAGGCTTGTAGCTTACATTTCCTTCAGAAAAATCGGGCTCTAATTTGACAATTACGGCAAGATTTAGCGGTTCCATGATTTGTCCATATGGCAGTGTATTATATTTTTTCAGCCAATTTTAAAATACTGTGAGCAATATTTTCAAACTGAGTTTTTTTTTCCAATGATACCATTAATACATCATTTTCCATAGGAAAGCTCATCACAATGAGTTTTTCTCTAAATGACATGGAGAACTTTACTTTTCCAAGATCATCGTCAAATTCACGTCTCATCTTAACTCTTAGTGCAAGCTCCATGTAGAGCATTTCGTCTCTTTTCCTATCTCCAAGCTGTTTTTTACTTGGTGTCATACCACCAGCAACTAGCCTGCCTTTTGAGTTAATTACACCTGCAAATCTAACCTTGGAATCAATTTTCTGAACTAATGTACACAGATTTTCATAATCCATAGTTAACGATCTGATGCGATCTATTTATTGCGATCTATTTATGGATAATTACATGGAAAATGAATCTAACATCACTGATTATTATAAAAAAACAGCGATGTTTTGGTCCGATATGATTGCAATGATGTCATCCAAACCTACAACACTTTCTGCTGTTGGACCATTGCGTAATCTTTCATCTAACTTGAAGAAAATTACAAGCGAACTAACTGAGGCAAATAAGGAGATTGTAGAATTTAATAATTTTTTAATTGAATACTATAAACAATTAGCTGACACGTGGACTGGCGCTCAAAAAGAAGTATCATCAAGGATAACTAAAATACCGCAAAATGAGGAGGGTCTTGAAGCTTACAAAAGAGTTTGGATTGACATTTTTGAGAATAATTTTACTGGATTATTTGATTCTAAAAAATTCTCAGAAAATTATAACAGTCTTATTTCGACGGAACTTGATCTTCTGAAAAGATGGAATGCAATAACTGATGTAATGTTAAAGTCTGCTAATTTGCCAACCAAGGAGGAGATAGAGGAAATCTATGAGGAGCTTCATAATCTGAAGAATCGAATTTCAAAGCTAGAGTCATCTAAAAAGAAAGCTTGAAAAAATGTCAGAAAATAAATTTAACCCAAAAATCATCGGCGATTTTCTAAATTTTAGCCGTAACTTTACAGAGGCTCCAATGAAAGCCTCTGTGCCACATGAGGTTAAGTTAGGTTCAACACAATTTGATGTCGCATACAAGGAAGATAAAATGCGCTTACTGCATTTCAAGCCGCTTACATCAAAGCAAGTTCGTACACCATTACTTATCTCATATGCAGTTGTTAACAGGTATCACATTTTTGATATTGACCCAAAGAAAAGCTGGGTAAAAAACTTGCTTGAGCAAGGATTTGATGTTTATTTGATTGATTGGGGAACACCATCTAAGATTGATAAATTTCTAGGGTTTGACGAATACGTAAATCGTTACTTGGATAACTGTGTGGATTTTATTTGCGATGAAACTAATGTGGACAAGGTATCAATTCAGGGTTATTGTACAGGTGGAACATTAGCAACTGTATATTCATCACTTCATCCAGAAAGGGTCAAAAATTTAATCGCAACTGCACCAGTAATTGATGGTTGGAAGGATACGACAGTGGTGAGTAACATTGCAAAATATTTTGATGTTGATAAATTGGTTGATACGGTGGGAAATATGCCGCCAGAGTTCATCTATTTCTGTTTTTCAATTTTGAAGCCGTTTGAGCAGGGTGTTGAAAAATACATAAAATTTTTGAATAATATTGATAATGAAAAATATGTTGACAGTTTCCTTAAAATCGAAAAATGGTTGGATGAAACCCCGCCTATTCCTGGCGAGCTTTTCAGACAGTGGATAAAGGATATTTATCAAGATAACTTATTGATACAAAATAAGATGTATGTTGGGAATAAGCATGTCTCATTAAAAAATCTCAATATGCCGGTTTTTACCCAGGTTGCTATTGGTGATCATTTAGTTTCTCCAGAATGCAGTATGCCTTTACATTATGCAGTTTCAAGTACTGACAAGACATTGAAATTATATCCTACTGGACATGTTGGAATGATAGCTAGTTCATTCAGTCAAAAAACCGTTTTACCAGAGCTTGGCAAGTGGCTCAAAGAAAGGTCATAAATAAAAAAAGGTGACATTCACACTAGTATTTTGGTGTGAATGCGGTTAACCAAGATTGCAATACACCTTTGTTAAGTTCAGCAAAAGCCTTTGCATTCTCGTTGAAGGTCTTGATATTCTGTCGGGTAGCATCAATTGTTGCTAGTGCTATCTTGTTTTGAACATCTTGAACCTTGTTAATCTGCTCGTTTGTTTTGTTTACAGCATTTTCTGTTGCTTCTGGAAGTGCAGTGTTGATTCCGGTCTTGTTTGCAAATTCTCTTTGCAAAGCAATAGTTGAATCTACAATGTTCTGAAATGCTTCAGTGTATTCTTGCTGTAAGCTTGTAACAGATGTTTGGTAGTTTGGGAATGATTTCTCAGCAGATTTAACCTGTTTTTCGACAGTTTCTTCTACACTTGAGAAAACGTCATTCTTGACATTTTTGTTTGATTCGTTACTCATGGTGTGCTATAATTGGGGCTGTTATATATATCTAGTGGTAATAAAAACCATTTATTACCATTTACTACCATTTCAATTATTCTTAGGATTGACTGGAATAACAATAACTTGTACTAAATCGCCTTCATTCATACTAAGAGCCTGCCTTTCTGCCTCAGGAATTGAAATCCTCCCATTGCTGCCAACACTAGTCTTGAAAGCACCCCATGAGAGAAAGTTTGGCATCATATTTTGCAGATTGAAGGGATTTTGAAAATTTGTCTGAAACGGATTCACATTCTTCGTGAAATCAGACTGCATCTTAGATGCATTTTCTAGCCACTGTCTGAATAATTCAGCTGGATCGTATGGGTTTTTCTTTCCTTCCATTACCATTAATGGGTAATTTGCCTTATAAAATGATCGTTAATTAAGAAAATCTGACACGATTTGAAAGAATACATTTGGTTTTTCTGCATATGGTACATGTCCGCATCCTGTCATCTTGTAAAACCTGCAATCATTTATACCTGAAACAAAAGATTGTGCATATTCAATAGGGATTATAGGATCATTTTCACCCCAGACAATTAGTGTTGGAATTGTGATTAATTGTAATTTTTCAGTGATTATCTGGGAATTACTCAGTCCTAGAAGGGTTGACATAAAGGCCATTTTTGCATTTGGTAATTGCATCCTTTCTACAAATCCAGAAACAATCTTTTCGTCTATCTTCTTCCTGCCAGACATGGCTTGGAATGCGTTCAAGGCAGAATCAGTATTTGGGTATAATGCAGCTGAAATGTATACATCTAATGCAGGTGTTGAATGTTTCATGACACCAGATGGTGAAACAAGAACAAGTTTTTTCACATTTACATCATGATTTATGATAGATTCAGCAGCAATTTGACCTCCAAGCGATGAGCCAATAACATTCAGCTCTTTAATTCCAACTTTGTTAACAAATTTGGATACAAATTCTGCAAAGTAATCCGTTGTATAATCAACCATTGGCTTATCACTATACCCAAAGCCAATAAGGTCTGGAACAATAACTTTGAATTTTTTAGCAAAAAGTGGTATTACATATTCCCATCTTTCCGCAGAAGCCCCAAGGCCATGAAGCAAAAGAAGCGTATCCTTCGAAGTTCCTTTCTCAAAATAGCGTATTTTATTACCATCGATTTCAGTTGTTTTTACTGTCATTGTTAGCTCGCTTGAAATGGCTAAAATATAAGATTTTATGGGTTCAGTAATTGATGATTTTCACTAGGATTATTCTGCTTACAAGTTATTAGATACATAACAGTATTTCAGACATGAAAACAAGTTGCTTATATGGGTTATTTTTGGATCTACTTTTTTAATTGCAGGTTATATTTTGTA
>JACATA010000016.1 GCA_013390375.1 Marine Group I thaumarchaeote | reverse complement strand
GTTTTGTTTTCTTTGGTAGTTCCAGTACATGCTCATTTTTTGTTTGCCGTTTCAGCACGTTGAGATATCGTTCCTCGTATGATGAGAGATGTTTTCCTAGGCGAATTTTTTCGCGAATATCTACCAGCATGGAGTGGTTTCCAAGTTCCGCTTCTAATATTTCATTGATGAACTCTTCTGTGGATTTGCCCATGGCGTGTAATGAATTAAGTAAAAGATAAGTTTTCTTGAATAAAACAATAATCTAATCTAGATTGACGGTCATGATACTAGTACGATTGTATAGGGTTTAAACTAAATTGTAAGTCCCAAGCGAAGGAATTGAACCTTCGACAACCCGGTTTCTGTATGCCTGATAGGCTGGAATTCAGTTTAGCCTAAAGCCAACTACTACAGCCGGAAGCTCTACCAGGCTGAGCTAGCTTGGGACAATATCACCGAAACATTTAGGCGTTAAATAACTATCGGACTAATCTTTTTTCAATTATCGTAAACAGAAAATTATGAAAAATTAAGTATGGGTAAAATATTACATCTGTGTTGAATTCAAAACCAAAAAAATCTGGATATATTTGTGTGCCATATCAGCATGATAAATTCTCAATTGATGTAAAAGATATGTGGAGTTCTTCAAGAAACATAAAATCCATATATTTTGTTACTGCCACTTTTTCAGATGAGTCTAAACCATACTTTCCATTCTCAGCTAACCATTATCTATTTGCAAAATTCGATGATGAACAAAAACTCATTAAAGATGCAGACAAATTTACTAATAGTAAACCTTCATTCGTTTTTACTGTTGATAACGAACTTTTTGAAAGAGATCTGGATAGTGAACGGAGCTTCATCTCTACATATTATCTAGAATATAATGATCCTGGCGCTTTATCTGATATTGCAAACACTATCGTGAAAAAAGATAAAATACGGCGGGCTGGGTTTGCCCATCTGAATATGTTTTGTAATGACAAACCAAAATTCACATTTCCTTATACAGAAAAATTATTGTTTTAGAATTGTCTGATGATCGCAGTCCACAAAGCATAAATAAGTATTGTGAAAAGACCCGCCAAGATATTTCTCGTAAGGGTGTTGTAATGAATAACTTTGTTAGCCTTTCTCTCCTTGAAAAACTAAAATAGCAAAGTTCAAAAGATCCTCATGGTTCTTTTTTCATCATGAGTAAGCCTACTGAGTTAGGATCATTGAAAGTCGGATCTTATATCTTGCTTCCCGTGTCTGATCAACCAACAGGTGAACCTTGTAGGATAACTGAATATGATACCAGTAAACCAGGAAAACATGGTTCAGCTAAAGCAAGAATAGTAGCTGTAGGAATATATGATGGGCAAAAACGTCCTCACGTTGGTCCTGTTAGTATGCAAATACATGTGCCTTTAATTGACAAAAGAACTGGTCAGATAATCTCGATAGTAGGTTCTAAAATACAGGTTATGGATTCAGAAACATTTGAAACTATTGATGTTGATATGATTAACGAAGAACTTGAGGGAACGTTAGATCAGGGTAAAGATATTGAATATTGGAACGTTATGGGCAGAACTAAAATAATGCGCATAAAATCATCATGATTGGATGCTGATGATGATTGGAAAAGCCGTCTGAAGTTTGATGAAGATTGAGAGTTGAGGCATCCTTTATTTTATCTCTTGGAAAAAAATAAAATATTTTAATTCATAAATTATACATGAAATTAGCAGCATTATTCTCCGGAGGAAAGGATAGCACATACTCAATTTACAAAGTAAAACAAATGGGGCATGATGTAAAATGCTTGGTAACTATTTTCCCTAAATCTTCGAATAGTCACCTGCTACATTTTCCTACAATAGAATTAACAAAACTACAGTCAAAGACTTTAAAAATTCCGCAAATTGTTTCGGCTTTGGATTCTGATGAATTGGCAGAAGAAATGAATGTTCTCAAAGTATTATTGGAAAAAGCCAAACGAGATTTTCAAATTGAAGGACTGGTACATGGTGGCATATCTAGTGAATTTCAGAAAAAATGTTTTGAAAAAATCTGTAAGGAAAACGGTTTGAAGATAATTACTCCGTTATGGAAAATAAACGCAAAAGAATACATGAATAATCTCATCGATTCTAATTTCAAATTTATTTTAACGAGTGTATCATCTGATGGCTTGGATGAAACATGGTTGGGAAAAATTATTACTACACATGACATATCACAATTAAATAAATTATCTGACAAGTATGGATTCAACCTAAATTTTGAAGGTGGGGAGGCTGAAACCTTTGTTATCGACTGTCCTCTTTATTCATATCCTATCATAATAAACAAGTCAAAAACAACATGGGATGGCTATAGAGGAATGTTTGAAATAGAGGCTGCTAGTTTAGATTCTAATGCTAGATAATCTAAAATCTAGTCTGAGAGCTGCTATTAAAAAAATAGTAAATTCTTCAGGTGTTGATGAGGAACTCATTAAAGAATTATCCAAGGATATTCAACGTTCGTTATTACAATCTGATGTTAATGTCAAGTTAGTATTTGAAATCACTAAAAATATTGAGAGTAGGTCATTAAATGAGAAACCTCCACCTGGATTGTCAAGAAAAGATCATATTGTTAAAATATTATATGATGAACTTGCAAAATTATTAGGCAATGATACTGAATTTCATTTCAAATCTGGAAAAATCAACAAAGTTCTCCTGTTAGGAATTCAGGGCAGTGGAAAGACTACTGTTGCATCAAAGCTTGCTAGATTCTTGTCAAAACAGGGTTACCGAGTAGGCGTAATTGGTGCTGATACATTTAGGCCCGGAGCCTTGGTCCAATTGCGAACAATGTGCGAAAAATCTGATGTTGAAGTTTATGGTGACGAAAAAAACAAAGACTCGCCTCAAGTCGTTAAAAATGGTTTAAAACATTTTGAAAGTTCTAATCTTGATATAATTTTGATCGATACGGCTGGACGGCATAAGGAAGAAAAAGATTTGCTGGATGAGATGAAACAAATCAATAAAGTTGCTTCACCTGATCTTGCATTGTTAGTGGTTGATGGAACAATTGGCCAACAATGTCATGCTCAAGCGGAGGCATTTCATAAAATAGTTCCAGTTGGAGGAATAATAATTACAAAACTTGATAGTTCAGCTAAAGGAGGGGGAGCATTAGCTGCATCAGCAGCTACTGGTGCACAAGTAATGTACATAGGTACGGGTGAGCGTATCGATGATTTGGAAACATTTTCTCCAACTCGTTTTGTAGGTAGATTGCTAGGTATGGGCGACATTCAAGCAGTATTGGACTTGGCTAAGAGATTAGAAAACGAGGCTGATGATGTTCGTATGAAAAGAATATCAAGCGGCAAGATGAACATGGAAGACTTCTATTATCAACTTGAAGAGGTCACAAAAGTTGGTTCGTTTCAGGGATTACTTGATAGTATGCCAGGTTTATCAGGTATGGTCAAAGAAGATCAGCTTGATAAAATGGAAGAGAGGATAGACAAATGGCGATATATCATTCAAAGTATGAACCAGGCTGAGAAGGCTGATCCTGATCTTCTCAACGCTTCTAGGGTTAAGAGAATTGCACGAGGTTCCGGCTGGCCTGAGCATGAAGTAAAGGAACTAATAAAAAATTACAAAAATTCAAAAAACATGATGAAGGCATCTAAAGGAAGACAGATGCAAGGTTTCCTTCGTAAACTTGGAATGGGTTAATCGTTTGTTTATTATTTTCAATTAAACTCCATTTTTTATGCAAAAGTATGGCATGCTGGAAGAATACGATAAAATCATACTTCAATCCAAATCCATTCTTAAGGAATGTGATTTATGTGATAATTGTTTAGGAAGATTTTTCATTAATTCTACCCATCTGTCATCAGGAAAAAGACTGGGTAATAAAATTAGAAATTCAACGAATTCTAGAGCTGTGACAAAATGTTACATTTGCAAAAACCTATTCTCTAACGCGGTTCTTTATGTAAAAATGATGCAGAATGCGTCAATGAGATACGAATTCTCTACTTTCACAGTTGGTGCAATCTTAAAACAATCTATTATTGAAAGGGATGATAAATTACGATCAAAGTTTCATCTTCATGGTGTTGATGGGATAAAAACAGCTGTAACAAGAGAACTTGGGAAAAAATTTGCAAGAAAAACAAGGACACGTATTGATCATCTTTTACCTGATATTATATTTACAATTAATTTTAGAACTGAACAATGTGATGTGAAAACAAAGCCCATATTTTTGTATGGCAGGTATATTAAAAATAAGAGAGGCTTACCTCAAAAAGAGGAATCATGTCAAGACTGTAAAGGTAAGGGATGTATTTTTTGCAATAATCATGGGATAGTTTCATTTGATAGTGTTGAAGGTAAAATATCTCAATTTCTCTATGAAAAATTTGAGACAAATCAAGTCAAGTTTACTTGGATAGGCGGTGAAGATAAAACAAGCCTTGTTATGGGCAATGGAAGACCGTTTTTTGCGAAATTACTATCTCCAAAAAAACGAAATGTTAGATTAGCAAAAAAATCCAACCTTGACAAAATTATGATCCATGCATTAAGGAAGATAGATCATATTCCAAATGGCTCAATTCACTTTAAATCTAAAATAAAGATGCTAGTTTCGGCAAAAAATAATATTTCATCCAATAGGCTGAAAAAGTTAAAACAACTTGTTACTGTTCCAATTGAAATTACTGACTCTAATAATAAACAGCATAAAAAAACAATCCACAAAGTAAATTATAAAAAAAATTCTTTACAATCATTTACTGTCGAGATCGAGGCTGATGGAGGGATACCCATAAAACGTTTTGTTGATGGATTTAACATTATTCCGAACATAAGTAGTCTTTTAGGCACACAATGTTCTTGCGAAAAATTTGATATTAATCAAATCTACTTGTCAAAATAATTAATCATAGATTAAGATTAACATTTTTCTAGTCAAAATAGTGATTTTCATCATTGAACCCTTTACTAAAAGTTAGAGAGGCATTTCAGAATGGTATTTTACCAAAAAAAGAATATTCCTTAATAATCAAGCGATTTCCAAATGTAGTTTCTGGCATTTCTAGAATAGAGAAAGCTTCTGGTGTTGATTTTCCTATAGCATATGTTGAACCTTCTATAACTATATCATCATCGGGTACAAATTCGTTCGAATATGGAATATTATTTGCAAGAACAATTCCTGTTGTTGCAAAAAATACCTTAGAAGTTGTTATTCAGATATCTGCACCACTAGTAGCATATGGCTTGAAGGGAACAATACATGCAATTTTGGCACATGAATTTTTACATTATTTAGAACTAATGCGTAAAATTTCTAATATGGAACTAATCTCTGATGAAACTTCGGCAAATCTTTTTGAAAATGTTTATGCAGATAGCGAGAGATTATTTGAGCCACGTGCAGTATTTAGTGATAAGACGTTACTTTTACATATAACAAAAAAATTTCCATCCGGATTTAGAGATTATAAACTTGAGGATAAAGTGATAAAATATTGGATTGAAAAAAATCTACCTACAACAAAGATCACATTAGATACTAATGTTACAAAATTACCACCAGATTTAATTTCAAAAATGAGACTAGCGCCTAGCCTTATCTCAAAAATTGAAAGTTTTGAATTGAAAGCATCGAAGTTAAGAAAAAAAAGACTTTATTAGGAAAATTCTGTCAAGCTACATTTACCGCATGTTCTTCGGTCTTTGTGTTCTGACATGAAAACGCCCTTACCACAACGAGGACAAGTCTTATGTGTTTTAGATATTTTTTCACCATCTATTTTATAGTATTTGTAAACACTTGGACTAAGTCCTTTTTTTCCAGCCATTAGTTATCTTCACCTTTGTCTTTTGTTTTTGTATCTGATTTATCAGTAGGTGCATCTGCCTTTGCTGGTTTTGCATCTGCAGCCTTATCATCTGCCTTTGCTGGTTTTGCATCTGCAGCCTTATCATCTTTTTCTTCTTCTTTAGGATTTTTAGCTTTATCCAAACGAGCAAAAATAGCAGGATTTACATGTTCTCTTGCAAGTTTTTCATCATCATATACATAAAATATACCAGTAATTTTTGGCTGACCAGTATGATTTTGTAATTTAATTGGAATTACAATCTTTCCGACTAATTTGAGTTCTTTAGTAATCATTTCTACAGCTTCTAGTTTTTTGAGTTTTCCACCTAGCGCCTTAAAATCACAAATGATCTCTCGTCTAGATAAAAATGAGTTATTTTCATCACTTAATATCTCAATCATGGACATGTTTCAAATCCTTTGAGTATTTCATATAAATCTTCAACCTAATATCAACAAATTTATGAAATCATCACAGAAAAAAAATTATGGACAGATTTATGATACACTTGAAAAATTCTGATTATACACCAAAAGATGCAAAAACTATTCATTCCAATTCACGTGATCTAACTTATGGAATGACTGTAACCATTCGGGATTGTAGGGTATCTAGTAAATTCATTGAATTAGATGTCTCAGTGCATAAAGACAACCTTGAATTATTGTTAGAAAAACTAGTTTCAATTGGACAGATTGATCATTCTAGACATATTGTTGAAGAAGAAATTGAAAAAAATCAATCAATTAAAGATGGAATTTTTTATTTTAATAATGAAAGATTTTGGGAATGCCATGAAGCATTGGAGGGTGCATGGAAACATTGTACAGGTGATGAAAAAGAGCTAATTCAAGGATTAATACTAGTTGCTGCAGCACTTGTGCATTATCAGAAATATGAAAATGCAGTATGTCTTTCAGTACTTGGTCGCGCATTAAAAAAATTACATAGCAAATCAGGTCAGTATTATCAAATTAATGTTGATAAGGTTAAACAAAAAATCATCGAAATGTTAGATAAAAAAGAAATTTTCACTTTTACGTTTTAAAAAAATCTATTGCAGTTTTTACTACTTGGGCACCTTCAATTAATCCAATTGCACCTTTTTTGGCTTCTGCCTCAGTAAAGCGTTGTGCGTCGTCATTTGCAATCATATCTCCAGAAATTAGCAAAGGAACCGGATCATCACTATGTCCCTTATAGATACATGGCGTAGAATGATCTGCTGATATCATTACAGCAATCTTTGATACATCTATATGATCTAGCAAAGTGCCAAAAAATCGCTTATCAATCTCTTCAATATTTTTCATTTTACCAATTGCATCACCATCATGTCCAAAGTCATCTGGTCCCTTCAAGTGTACATATATGGCATTCTCAGTCTCCGTTGCTTGTGCTGCAACACTGGCCTTCTCTTCATAATCAGTTAGACCACCAGCATTGAATGCCTTCATTTTAAGAATGTTGGAAATACCAACCTCCACTGGCATGTCAACAATACATGAAAAATTCATAGAATGTAAATCGTTAATCGGTTTCACATTTGGATATTTGTTACCTGCATCCCTTAACAATATACTATTTAGCAATTTTTTATTTTTTTGTGATCTCTGTTTATTCACATCGCTTTTTTTCATTATTTCTAAAGATTGTTCAGTAAACTCATTTACCAAAATTGCCGCACTAGCTGCATCTTCTGTCTGTTCTAGGGGAATACATTTTTCTATTTTCATAAAATCACTCACTGCCTTTGCAATTCCCATTCCATCTACTCGCGCATAAGCTGGATCAGTATTAGAAATTTCTGAGGAAAGTGGCTTGCTATCTCTCAGCCTCACAATAACTCTATGGTCAACTGTTGGGGCCACAACTACAGAAGCATTAGGGTTTGAAAATCTGATTTTTTTTTCAATTTCTTTTGAAATTTCTTCTGTGTCTTCTCTCTCAATTTTTCTACCTGCTCGTCGATCAATAATTTTTCCCTCATTGTCTAATGTAGCGAAATTACCACGTAGTGCCAAATCACCATCCTTAAAATCAACTCCAATTCCAATTGCCTCAATTACACCCCTTCCTACGTAGTCAGAATGTTGAAACTTGTATCCTAGCATGTTAAAGACAGCAATGTCTGATTCTGGTGCTATACCCTTTCCAACTGATATAACCTGACCCATACTACCATTTTTTGCTAATACATCCATGTTTCTTGTTGTTGCAGCTTCCAGTGGTGTCTTCCCTGCCAAGTCTGGATGTGGTAGATCACCAACACCATCTAACAAAACATAGATAATCTTAACATGATTATTATCAGCGATTTTTTCTCATCCCCTATTTTCATGAAATCGCTGGGATGCTTAAAAGCTTGTAATTAAAACAGCGATCCTAGAAATAATTGTCCGTCTACAATCTTTTGGAAAGATTTTAAGTCTCAACAAATCAGATTATTTCTTATGGGTGATATGAGAAAAGATTATGTTCTTGAGCGGGAGGTCATAGTTCATCCAACTGCAAAAAAAAATACTAATACAAAAAAAAATACTAATACAAAAAAATGCCCATATTGTCCTGGAAATGAATCTATGACTAATCAATCACTGATATCACTTGTTGCAAAAGATGGAATGCTGCAAAGGTTACAGGACGGTGAGGATGATCTTGTGAAAGGCTGGTGTGTTCGTGTATTTGAAAGTAAAGAACCAACTGTTTCTATATCCACTGAAAATACATATAGTGATAGGCCATTATATAGCGAACCTGCATATGGGTATCATTACATTGTAGTTGCATCTCCTAAACACAAAGACACTGTTGCCACTATAGACGTTGAACAATGGTCAAATGTTTTGGTTGTAGTTCAGGATAGACTTAGGTGGTTATACACACAAAAAGGAGTCGCATACGTCTCTATTTTCATTAATCATGGTAAAGAATCTGGAAGTAATGTGGAACACTCGCACATCAACATGGTTAGTTTTTCAAATTTACCTCCAAGAATTGACGAAGAAGCTGAATCTTCGCATAAAATCTTTAATGAAAAGGGTGTATGCCCAATGTGCCAGATAGTAAATACTGAAGCTGCCGGACCAAGACAAATCTTGCAATCTGAAGGATTTATTGCATTTTGTCCCTGGGCACCTTCTTACCCTTTTGAATTTTGGATATGTCCTAAAAAGCATAACACTAGTTTCTCAAAAATAACTCAAAAAGAAATCAACGATCTATCGTTAATTTTAAGGGCTACACTTGGCGGTTTGACGAATGAGATTAAAGATTTGTCATTTAATTTAGCGTTTCATCTATCACCTGAAAAGAAAAATAGCAGACAAATTCATTGGCATATTGAAGTATACCCTCTAACAGGCTATTGGTCTGGTCTTGAACGAGGATTCGGTGTATTTCTTAATACAATCTCACCCGAGAATGCAGCTCAAGCACTAGGCGCGGCATGTAGAAAAGAGCTAGCGAATCTTGTTGGAATAGAATAATAAAAATAGTTTATTTATCCATAACAAAATTTCATTTGTATGAAAATGCAGTATGGGGCTTACATTGCAATGGCAGGTATTGGTTTGTATGCAATGTTTGTAGGAGAAATAATTTCAGTTTTTTATTTTATGAGTGATCAAACTTTCGCGACTTTTGAACCTGAATCAAAAATTTTACAATTCATCTCAATAGGGGCTGCGCCTGGACTGGTCATGTCTGGCACATCTTATATGCTTGCAAGGAAATTTGGATCAAAGCAAATTGGTTGGCTAGTAATTGCTGGAGGTATTGTATTGTTAGTTGGTATGTCTTATGCATATACAATTCTGGATAGCATAGACAAAGATTATCAGGTATTTACTGTCATTATAACTCCACCACTATTCATTGTTGTTTCTATACCAGTTATGATAGTAGGAGCACTTTTGTTTAGAATTAAAAAAAGACCAAAAAAATATTTTTAGTTATGATCATATCGCATGCCGTTTGATTCACGTTTAAATCCAATTCTCTCATAAAATTGTTTTACATCATCCTTGCAATCTAAAATTGTTTTGTAACAATTTTTTTCTTTTGCACGTTCTAACATAGACATAACAAGCTTAATCCCAATTCCCTTTCCTTCGTATTCTTTTCTTACTACGACGTCCTCAATATGACCCACAAGTCCACCATCATGAATGAATTTTTGTTCAACGAGTAAGGTAGTCGAGCCAACAATTTTGTTGTCATCTATGGCAACATGGATTATATAATTTGGATTTTGTTTTATTTTTTTCAAAATTTCCTTAGCTTTATTTTTATCAATATCACTTGCCTTTCTTAAAAAATCTAAACTTTCTAGAAATCCTTTCTCAAGATCATTTTCTTCAATTTCACGAATTATAATTTCTGACATATTAAATCAAATCTTGTCTCGTTTTCTATATTTTATGTTTAATTCCTCATAGGTTTTTTTGTCGCCAACATCTACGAATCCCTTTCTTATCAGTATGCTATTGACAGTTTTACGCTTAGAAATTGCTTTTTTTATTACATCATCCATTCCATATGTTTTGTTTTTAGGGATAAAGTTCAAGGTAGTAGGCTCCATGACATAACAACCCATGTTGATTTTTGATTTAATCTCAGGTTTTTCGTTCCAAGATAACACTTTACCATTATTTTTAGTATCAATAACTCCATACTGGATGGATGTTTTGTGTTCGTAAAGACTCATTGTGATAAACGATTTCTTTTTTTTATGATCAGCTATCATGTTTCTTAGGCTAAAATCGAAGAGCGAATCACCATAAACACAAACAAATGTATCATCGATGAACTTTTGTGCAGTTTTTAGCTGTCCTGCAGTGGCAAGCGGTTTTTTTGATACAGCATACTCGATATTCATACCAAATTTACTTCCATCCCCAAAATGTTTTTCAATTGTTTCATGAAGGTAACTCACACATAGAACGATATCTTTTACGCCATTTTTTCTAATCCACTTGATTAGATGTTCCAATAGTGGTTTCTTACCTAAAGGCAGCATTGGTTTTGGTTTTTTATTAGTAAGTGGACGAAGTCTTGTGCCCAAACCACCAGCAAGAATTACAGCTTTCATGAATTTGTATTCTAATTGTTGGACTATTTATGTTAGATTACACAATTTTTAGTGATAAGGTCTCAACTTTGAAACCTTTCTTATTACATCATCAGGATTTTTACCAAAGATTAGAATCATTGGCTCTTTTCCGATGTCACCCTTGTGATAAATTATGTCAGGCGATTTTGTCTTAAGAGAATTAGATATTCCCCAAGTGATGGAAGTGTTTTCCTTTTGTTTTGACTTTTTTGGTTCCTTGCTTCTGTCATAGCTTAGAATAGTGTATATTGATTTTTTTGCTTTTGAAATAATTTTTGTGTCATATTTTATGTTAAGGCCAGAACGAATTTCTGGAAATTTTTTGTTTACTTGAATGACAGCAGTTGCAACATGCTGTGAACCACCATAGACTATTTCACCAGCTGTTATAACCACTTTACCTGATTTAACCAAACGACCAGATATTCCCAATACATCTTTTATGGTCTTTGGGTTTTTTTTAGCAAAAACAAAGTTTGTCTGGCATTCTGGAATTACTTTGTAAATGTTTTTGATTTGCTTAAAGTCATTGATTGAATTTGATAACTCCTTCATTCCATTTGAAATACTTCTATGAGTAATATTGACACCTTTTCCAATCTTTTTTGAATTTTTTATGGATTGGTAAACATAATCTTTGGCTATTTTTACCGCTGAATGGATTGTATTTCCCTTTGCGAGTGAGGCTGCAATGGATGCAGAATAGTTGCATCCACTTCCATGGTTTGTAATGGGAATTTTTTTCCCAGAAATTAGATATTCCCTGTTTTTCTCTAAAATATAATCAGAAATTTGACTATTTGATGAAGTTGCGCCAGTAATGATTACACACTTGGCACCCATTGATTGAATCTTTTTTGCAGATCTGTTTGTGTTTGATGTTCCTGACAAAACTTTTGCCTCATACTTATTTGGAGTTATCACATCCGCTAATGGAATTATCATCTTTTTGTAATTATACAGCGCATTTTTTTTAAGAAGTGTTGCACCTGTTGTTGATTTTATTATGGGATCGATAACTATTGGAACTTTGATATTTCTTAACTTTGAATGAATTACCTTTATTATTTGAGAATTGTAAACCATCCCAATTTTGATTGCATCGATATGGAAATCAGACAAAATTGAATCCAGTTGTGCCCTCAAGCTTTTAGTAGAAACAGGTTCAATTGAGGTAACTTTTCTTGTATTCTGACTAGTAATTGCAGTTACAACTGTAAATCCATATACATTATGATTGGAAAATGTCTTGATGTCACTTTGTATTCCAGCACCAGAGGATGGATCAGATCCTCCAATAGAAAGAATGTTCATATCTGTATTGAATTATGTATCATCTTTTAAAATTTGATCGCTGGCTTGACGACTGTTTAAATTTAGCAGAAGGGTAGTACATTTATGGCTACTCAAATGAGCTCTGCAAGAAGGGGTATTGCAACTGACGAGATGAAACAGGTTGCAAAAGATGAGGATGTTACACTAGATTGGCTTTTACCAAAAATTGCTAGCGGCTCAATTATCATTCCAAGCAACAACGTAAGACCTCAAAAGATTCACAATGTGGGAATTGGAAAAGGCATGAAAACCAAAGTTAATGTCAATATTGGTACTTCAACATTAAACGTCAATGTTGATGAGGAGGTTGAAAAAGCCAAAGTTGCTGTAAAATATCATGCTGATACAATTATGGATCTTAGTGATGGTGGAGATGTTGGCAGTATTAGAAGGACGTTATTAGATGTCGCGCCTATAACATTTGGAACTGTACCAATTTACGAAGCGTATAATTTTGGTGTTGAAAAACACAAAAACCCTCTTGATATTACGGAAGATGATTACATCAAGGCATTTGAAAATAACATAAAAGATGGAGTTGACTATACGACAATACATTCTGGCATTACAAAGGAAATTGCAAAAAGAATTTTCAAGGTACAGCGATATGCTGGAGTTGTAAGTAAGGGTGGAACAATAACTGCAGCGTGGATGTTGAAATATGATAAGGAAAATCCATACATCACTCATTATGACTATATGATTGAATTAGCGCAAAAATATGATGTCACTTTCAGCCTAGGTGACGCATTACGTCCAGGTTCTATATTGGATTCACATGATGAATTACAAGTACAGGAAATGATCAATATAGGAAGACTAGCAAAGCGAGCAATTGAAAAAGACGTTCAAGTAATGGTTGAGGGTCCAGGTCATGTTCCACTGAATGAAGTTACTGCAAACGTTATACTAGCAAAATCACTGATTGGAGATGTTCCATACTATGTTCTAGGACCTCTCGTTACAGATATTGCATCTGGGCATGACCATATCGCAAGCGCAATTGGCGCTGCAGTTTCAGCAAGTGCGGGTGTTGATCTTTTATGCTATCTAACACCATCTGAACACTTGGCGTTACCAACTCCAGATGAAGTAAAAGAAGGTCTGATAGCATACAGAATTGCTGCTCATGCAGGAGATTTGGTGAAGCTCCGAGAGAAGTCCATTAAATGGGATATGGATATGACTGAAGCAAGAAGAACTCTTGATTGGGAAAAACAACTCGCTTTATCAATAGATCCAGAAAAGGCCGCATTAATTCATGGACGTACAGGCCAGCATCCAGGAAATAATGTACCGTGTACTATGTGTGGTGGTGCTTGTGTGTATATCATGCTACCAAAACAACGTAAGTACGAAAAAGAAGAAAAAAAATTACAACAAGCTGAATAGTATTTTTTCTAACTCTGGAACAGTTTCATAATTTTTAATCTCATTTGGTTCTATCCAATTAAATTCTGAATTTTCCCAGTTAAGTTTGATTTCTGGATTTTTTGCTTTGAATAAAAATGGAAAAATATTCCATACATGATTTTTATATTGAGCAGATTCAATTTTTATCTGTTCAATAGATTTCAATAGTTCTATTTCTTTTTCATTAATTCCAGTTTCCTCAAAAATTTCAATTTTTGCTCTATCCAGTGGTGTTGTGTCATTTTTTTCAATAATTCCACTAACTCCAGCCCATAAACATTTCATAGATTTTACTTTGTCACTTCTTTTCAGAATGAGAATTTTATCATCATTTTTAATAAATGATGTAACAATATTTGTAGAATACAATCCTATTTTTCAATTGCTTTCATCATTGCAGATAATTTTTTATATGATTTTTCTAAATCTATATTTTCTGAAAGTTTCTGTTGGCTTGATTTAATATAATCAATTATTTCTTCGCTTTTTCCCTCCTGAGTATCTGTAAGTAGTTTTCCCACATCTTTCCAAAATTCTTCGGCAAATCTTCTTACTTCCGGGTTAGATATTATGGTCTCAATTAGTTCTGGTGATTCCGTAAGAATGCTTTCAGCAATAATTTTTTGAGCTTTAAATGTGGTTCCTGACATTTTTTCAGTCAATGAAATTTTTTCATCTTTTGCAAGTATATTTGCAAAAGCGATATTAATTATATGAGTTAATCCAAGAATTACAGCAATTTTTTTATCGTGTTCAACAGCATCAATTGTAACAAAATTTGCTTTTGGAAAAAGCAATTTTGTTATAGATAATTCTTTTTTGGCATCCTTAATTGGAATGATAATTATGTTTTTGCCATCAATGCTTTTTGTACCTGGACCAAACATTGGATGAATACAAACAGGGTTCACTCTAGATGGTGTTTTTAAAAGTGTTTGAGCAGTTTTAAATTTTTGTGAAGATATTTCTATTAGATATGAACCACGTTGCATTTCTTTAGCAATCAATCTGATGATTTCAGGGGTTCTTTTTGTAGGCGTGCATAAAAGAACATAATCAGTTTTTAATATGGCACCCACAAGAGAATTTGCTTTAGTGATAAATTTTTCTTTTATGTCATTGTTTATGTCAAATCCTACAACCTCAAAACCCATTTTATGAAAATAATTTGCAAACCATTTACCCATTTTGCCGTTTACGCCAACGATTGCTATTTTTTTATTCATACGATTCCTTCAACACGGTATCTAATATTGTCATGCCTTCCTTTAACTTAGTTTCATCGATTGCCGTTATCCTAAAAAATTCCTTATAATCTCCAAATCCCTCGCCTGGGGCTATGGCAACTCCATGTTCTAACAGTTTTTCAGAAAATTTTGTGGCATCAAAATTCTTGTGTTTTGTCTTAGCAAATAGGTACATGGCTCCATCAGGTTCGATGAATTCTAGACCGATATCTTTTGCACTTTCAACTAGCGCCTTTAATCTTGATTTTATAATAGATGTAAAGTCTGGGTCTGCAGCAAGAGCTTTTAATGCAACATATTGAATTGGCTCTGAGACATTTGTCAGACTAAGTGCTTGTAACTTTGACATTTTCTCTATGATGGATGGTTCTGCAATTGCATATCCAATCCTAAAGCCAGTCATAGCATGAGATTTAGAAAATGATTTTGTAATTATGGATTTTTCATAACCATATAACAAAACACTCTTCCAATCATCATTTGCATATTCAGAGTATATCTCATCACTGAGGACATAGAGATCATACTCTCTTGCTATTTCGATAATATTATCTTGAATTTTTTTTGGGAGAATCTTTCCTGTCGGATTATTCGGATAGTTTAGGATAATCATTTTTGTATTTTCATTTATCGCATTGTTGATTTGTTCAATAGATGGTTCCCATTTTGTTTCTAATGTTGTCTTGATTGTTCTAACTTTGATACCGGCATTTAATGCACAGTCCTTGTATGCTGGCCATGCTGGTTCTATCACAATTATTTCATCACCAGGATTTAACAGCGTAGTTATCGCTAAGTAAACTGCGAATCTTGCGCCTGGACAAACCAATATGTTTTCTTCAGTATATTGAGTTTCACTTTCATATTCACTTACCCAGCTTGCCAAAGCCTTCCGCAATTCTGTAATTCCCTTTGCAGGACCATACTTTCCGTATCCTTTGTCATATACCTCTTCAAGAGCAGTTTTCACCTCTTTTGGTGGCTGAAAATCTGGTTCCCCAACTTCAAGATGAATTATTTTTTTACCTTCCTCTTCAAGCGCTTTTGCTTTCAAAAATACTGAAAGATGTGTTTGCTTGTTGTCAGATTGTACCTTTACAGATTCGTTAAATAGAAAATTGAGAAATTTTAATGCTGTTGATTGATCCAAATCAATTTCTTTGCATAACTTGGTAACTTGGTTTCGTAACGCATCTTCTCTTTCCTCATCTGTTACAGTCATGCCAAGACTTGCTTTGGCATCGCCTATTTGCTTGGCAACGTCTGTTCTTGTTTTTAACAGCTTGATCATCTCAAGTGTTATCTCTTCAATTTTCTTTCGATGTTCCTCTATATCTGACATTTTCTAGATAACTGGTTTTATGAATCCGCCTTGTAATGCTTGATCTGCAATTACTAGCGACACTATAGAGTCAACAACAGGGGGTGCCCGTGGCACTACGCATGGGTCGTGTCTGCCCTCTACTCTTAATTTTGTATTTTTTTTAGTTTTGAGATCAACCGTTTCCTGGATCTTACCAATTGATGAAGCTGGTTTGAAAGCAACTCGCATTATTATTGGCATTCCATTTGATATGCCGCCTAAAATTCCACCAGCATTATTTGTTTTAGTAATCACCTTACCCTTACGGAATGTATAAGAATCATTATTTTGTGAACCAAATTTCTCAGATCCTGAAAATCCAGAACCAAACTCAACCCCCTTGACAGCAGGTATTGAATAAATGGCTTTACTGAGTTCTGATTCTAGCGAGCTAAAAATCGGTTCACCCAAGCCAACAGGAATGTTGTTTGTTATGGATTCAATAACACCGCCCAACGAATCTCCCTTTTTCCTAGCATCAAGTATTGATTTTTTCATTTTTCCTGCGATGGCTTTTTCAGGACATCTAACTTCGTTTGTATATATTGATTTAAGCATCTGGGGTGTAGCTTGATTTTTCATCTGTATTTTTCCAATTTTACATGTGTATGCATTTGTTTCAACACCAAGTGTAACTTTGAGTAATTTCCTCGCAATTGCACCTCCCATTACATACGTAGCAGTTAATCTTCCGGAAAACCTTCCACCACCACGATGATCATTGAATTTTTTGTATTTTACAAAAGCAGGATAGTCAGAGTGGCCAGGTCTCATTGTAGTTCGTAATTTGGCATAACTTTTTGAGTCATGATCCTTGTTCCAAATGATCGTTGTAATGGGTGCACCTGTTGTGTATCCCCTAAACACACCAGAAAGAATCTCCACAATGTCGCCTTCTTTTCTTTGAGTTGAAACCAGTGATTGGCCAGGTCTCCTTAAATCAAGCATTTTTTGTATATCTTTTTCGTCTAATTCTAGTCCGGCAGGGCAGCCATCAAGTACTGACCCAACACATTTACCATGACTTTCACCAAAACTTGTTAAGACTAAATTATGTCCAATTGAACTTCCTGCCAACAATATAATATTATTTTAAGATAAATATAACTCTACAATTTTTTTGGCAAATAATTTCCTATCAATCAAGAAAAATTTTACAACCTATTCTTTTCATTTCAGAAATAAAATTAGGATATGAAATTTTGACTGATTCGGGATCTGATATAGTACAATTGCCAACATACATTCCAGCTATACAAAAAGCCATGAATAATCTATGATCATTTTCAGAATTAAGATCAGCACCAGTCAAATTATCCGAATTGTTCAGCACTAACCCATCTTTTTTTTCTTTAACCTTAATTCCTAATTTAGCAAGTTCCCGTGCAATTACGGCAATTCTATCTGTTTCCTTGTATCTTGCATGTTCAACATTGAAAATTTCAATCGGCTTTGATGTTTTCAAAGCAAGTATTGCAATGGCAGGAATAAGATCTGGAGAGTTACTTAAATCAAATTTTCCACCATCAAGTTTTTCTGGAGATTTTATTTTTATTACGTTCTTATCTAATGTAATTACTACTCCCATGATCTCTAAAATGTCAATTATTGCCTCATCCGCTTGCGGCATAGATCCCGTAGATATTTGTATCGTAAGGTTTTCTCCAAGCAATACAGCTGCTGATAGTAATAACGCAAGGCTGGAAAAATCAGATGGTATTACAAAAGTTGTGGACTTGTAATTCTGTTTGGGAATAATGTATTTTTTATATGGAGTTTTAGTTTCTACTTCAACACCAAATTTCTTCATCATTGTAATCGTTGCATCAATGTAAGGCTTTGATACTAATTTGCCTTGAATGTTTAGTATAAGGCCATTTTCTAATTTCGGTGCGGTAATCATTAAAGCTGAAATGAACTGGCTTGAAATATTTCCAGGAATTTTAACTTCCCCTCCCTTTATTGTCCCTGAAACTGATATGGGTGGATTGCCATTGGAAGAACTACATTTAGCCCCTAGTGATTCTAGAGCATCAAGTAATGGCTGCATGGGTCGTTTTTTGAGGCTTGAATCTCCTGTTAAAACTATTTTGTCATTTGCCAAGGCTGAAATGGCAGTTGCAATCCTAATGGTTGTTCCAGAATTAGCAGCGTCTATAGTATTGCTATGTAGTTTTAATACACTTGCACTGGTTACTGTTATATCATCTCCTACATCTTTTATTTCCACTCCAAAGTTTTTGCAAGCGTTAATTGTGGCATTAGTATCGCCTGATCTCAAAATGTTTTTGATAATACTTTTGTCAATAGCTAATGATGCTAAGAAAATTGCTCTATGTGTATAGCTTTTGTTAGAAGGACATGCTATTTTTCCACTAATCTCAGATTTTTCTACCCTACAATTCATGCACTTCAGCCTTTTTGTTATTTATCTGAGCTACGGTAGTTTTACCTTCAAGTGAGGAAAACACACTCTTAATTTTTGACACATTATCATTTTTAACAATTGCAGCTATTGCTGGTCCATTACCAGAAACCGAAGCTCCTAGTGCCCCATTTTCAATTAATTTGGGAATGATTTTTGGTTCTGAGCTTAGGATAGTAGATGTAGCTAGACCGTTTAGAATCATAGCGTTCCAATAATCAGATTTTTTTGCAAGATTCCAAGCCTGCTCAAAAACGTCGCTTGATGTTTTAAGTTTTCTAACGTTTCCCCTTTTTCTTGATTTAGGTATAAAAATTACAGCAGATACACGATTAAGGCACTTTTCAGAGTGAATGATTTTTTTGTTATAATTATCAGTTACAACAAATCCACCATAGTAGCATGCACACGCATCATCATATGCTCCTGTCAAACTAACTTTAGTTTCAATTGATGCATTGACACCAGCATTTAATATTTCAAAATCACTCATCCTCGGTTTGAATAATTTTGCGCATACCATGGCTACGGCAGTGGAAATTGCACTTGAACTTTTTAACCCATATCCTGTTGGAACTTCTGAGTCCAACGAAATTTTCAATTTTGTTTTGGACAGTTCATTTTTTGAAACAATTTTTTCAATGACTTTATTGATTAAACGTGAGCTCATTGACTTATTTTCTACTTCAATTACTATACCATTTCCGTGTGAAGTTTCCATTTCAACATTAATTTTTTTTGAAATACCTAGTGCTGCTCCCTTGCCTGTTGCGATTGCGTTTACTATTGAGATTGCACTATGGATAGTTGCTCTCGCTACTGCCATTAAGCTCCTCCAAGTAACGTTTTTTTCATCACATCATATGGTGCTTCCATTTTATGCCAAATTTCAAACGAACATGCAGCTTGACTCAACAGCATTTCATAACCATAAATTATAGTTGCGCCATTTTCCTTTGATTTTTTAATAAGATCTGTGTTTATTGGCTGATAAACTATATCGTAAACTATAGAGTCTTTACTTATGTTCTCAGTTGAGATAGGGCTAGGTTCATTCCTCATACCAATAGAAGTTGAATTAATAATAAATTTGTAATCGGCAATTAATTTATTGGCTTCCTGTATTGAAACTGTATCTGCATCACCTCCAATTTTTTTAGCAAATTCTGCTAATCTGTTTGCATTTTCTAGAGTTCTGTTCACAATTGTAATTTTACCTGATTTTTCTTTAACCATCGCAGTTACTATTGCTCTTGCAGCTCCACCTGCACCCAAAAGTAATACTTGAGAATCTTTTATTGTCAAATTTTTCTTTTTGATAGGATCTAGGAATCCAATCATATCTGTATTGTAACCCTTTAGTTTTCCATCCTCATTTAATACAGTATTTACTGCTCCAATTACTTTGCATGTTGTGTCCATTTCATCTAAAAACTTCATCATCTCAATTTTATGAGGAATTGTGACGTTAAATCCTGCAATTTTTATTGCTTTTAGCGCCTCTATTCCTGCAGATAGTTCTCCAGCTGGTATTTTGTATGCAATGTAAGTATGGTCTAATTTTAAATGGCGAAATGCCGCATTATGTATATTTGGTGATAGAGAATGATCTATTGGATCTCCTATCACAGCATATGTATTAGACATCTACTTTCTTATCGTAAAGATTGATTTAACCTCATCCACACTAAATTGTCCCGGCGCAATTGGCTTACCTAATGACACGTACGTATATGGACTTCCTAAAAGCAAGCAAAGTAAACGTGACATCCTTCCAAAACTTCCCATTGAAAACGCAACCAGTCTTACATTATTGCTATTATTGTATAATGATAATATTCGTGATCCATCGTTAATTGATTTTGCCATTGTAACTATTTTGATATTATTTGAAAATTTTTTCATTTCTAATAATTTCTTTTTTAGCACAGAAATGTTTGGCGTTTGATTGAAATTATGCCAAGAAACAAGAATGTTTGTTTCAGTACTTTTGAGATAATGCTGGAGATTTTTATTTTTTCTTAAGGCGTTAAATTCTATATCTAGTAAAAACGGATTATATTCAGCAATTAATTTTATAATTGAAATTCTGTTTTTCTCACTACTCGAAAATTTTCCCCCCTCGTAAATTGGCCTCAACGTACCAACACATTTTCTTAAATCCTTCCTGATCAGGTGCAATGCTTCAGGTACTGCGTTTGGATTTAGGAAGTCAAATCTAATTTCAGCATAATCTGATTTTTTTAATGCTTTTGTAAGAGTCTGCTTGAGCTTTTTTGGAGTTTTTTCAGCAATACTAACACATGTTTTGTATGCCATTTTTCTTACTTCTCTAAAATGTACTCATCAGATATTTCCATTCCGAAATGTCTACCCGTTGCAGCCTTTGAATGGACTAGTACTGAATCACCCTTTTTTAGATGTGTAACGGACACTAAATGTCCATTAGGTTTTACAAAACGAATTGTTTCCGCATCCTGCGCTATAATACCACCTACTTCTTCGCCAACTTTAGCTTTAATCATAAGCATTGGTCTTTTTTCTATCTTACATCTGCCTATTGTAGCACGCCTTGCTTTTCCTTTAGAATCAAGTACTAATATTTCCACTCCTGTTTCTAATTCAGATAGGTATTTTGTAGTACCATCTGGTGCTAGAGTGTAACAATGCACTGCGCCTGCATTAACTCTAAACGGTCTAGGCGAAGTAAATGATGAACCAACAGATTCGTTATGAACTAAAAACAAAAAGTTAGCTCTACTTCCAATCAACATACCCTCACCCCGATTCAGCATAGATGCCGTATCAACACATACTCTTTCACCGTCACCCACTTCCTGAATTTCTACTATTTTCGCAGAGCTGAGTTCAAAGCTTTTTGAGCCTAAATACACTAACGCTTGCCTAACTTCATTCATTGAATCCGTATTGAAAATAACACCATCTACGCCAACATCTAAAATGGAAAACATTTTTCTTGCCTCTTTCGCATTTCTTGCAATAGAAAAAATCTTAGTATGCATTTTGTGAAGTTTTGCAATAATATTTTCTAGTGGAATTATCTTCCAATCTTTCACTTCTATTATAACAAAATCTAATCCCTTTTTTGCAGAATCAAGAATATTCTCAATGTCTTTATTTGATAAGACCTTAAACCGTCTTCCAATCTTCTTTCCCTTGAGTTTTTTAGTTGTGGGTTTATCCAAAATTACATAATCAGCATTTTGGGAAGGAAAAATTGTTTGAATTTTCGTCTTGCCTAAACTTTTTGGATCCGCAAAAACTGTCCTAATACCTTCATCTTCCAAATTTTTAACAAACTTTGCAAGATGATTCTTAGCAACTTTTGGTTGTATGATTAACTGTTTATTAATTGCCAATTATACTCGCCACTTCCTTCGCTGTTTGATTTTTGAAGATTATCCCTGCAAGAGCCTCTACAATTTTTTCTGGCGAATTGTGCGCAAATATGTTTCTTCCATAAGTCACTCCCTTAGCACCTGCTTTCATAGCATCTTCTGTCATTTGTAAAATTTCCATATCTGTCTTAGCTTTTGGACCACCAGCAATCACCACCGGTACAGGAATGCTTTCAACTACTTTTGAAAACGAATCTATATCTCCAGTGTATAACGTTTTAACAATATCAGCACCACATTCAGCACCAATTCTAGCAGTATGTGCTACTACTTCAGGATCGTGAGGATTTTTAATATTTTCACCCCTTGGATACATCATTGCTAACAGTGGAACATTCCATTTATGACATTGTTCAGAAATCATTCCTAAATCAGCAAGCATTTCCGGTTCTTCTTTTCCACCAATGTTTATGTGTAAAGATACACCGTCTGCACCAAGTCTTAACGCCTCTTTAACAGAACCAGTAAGCATTTTCCTGTTTGGTGCAGTGGAGAGGGATGTACTTGCAGAAAAATGAACTAAAATGCCAACTTTCGGTGGTCTTGGCAGTGTTTTGATAATGCCTTTGTTAATTATGACGCAAGTAATTCCATGGCTTTCACACTTGTAAATCATAGAATGTGGTTTTTCAAGACCTTCAATAGGACCATTTGAAATACCATGGTCCATTGGAATACAAAGCATTCTTCCTTTTCTTAAGATTCTGTGTAATCTAATCTCAGTTCCGTTGGTCATTGAAGGTATTATTTTTGTATGCTACTTAAAAATTATAGTAACATTGACTCAATTTTTAAGAATTAAATAGTGACTGAAAAATATCACAATTGGATTGAGCCAAATCACTGATCAAATTCATGATTCTGAAATTAGTGATATACTTGAAAATTCACTTCAGGGAACAAGACCTGAATATGATGATTACATTAGATTACTTGACTCGGATAATGTATCTTTGATGGGTTTAGTCGCTGGAACTTTAACGCGTAATAAATTTGGCACAAAGGCATCTTTTGTAAACAACATAATTCTAAACTATACCAATGTCTGTATAACCGACTGCAAATTTTGTGCGTTTTACAGACCACCTAACCATGAGGAATCTTACACATTAACCTTAGATGAAATTGAATCACGTGTCAAGACTGCCTGTGATTTGTTCAAAATAAGGCAAGTATTGATTCAGGGTGGGCATAATCCTGACCTTGGAATAGAATATTATGAAGACTCGTTTAGAATGATTAGAAAAAAATTTCCACAAGTAGGAGTTCATGGCTTATCAACATCCGAAATTGACACTATTGCTAAAGTTGAAAAATCATCAACCAAGGAAATTTTATCTAGACTAAAGGATGCAGGACTACAATCTTTGCCAGGTGCTGGAGCTGAAATTTTAACTGATAATGTAAAAGAGATTATCAGTCCAAAAAAAATTACGAGTGATGAATGGTTACGCATTATGGAGGAAGCACATACTCTTGGAATTCCAGCATCTGCTACTATGATGTATGGGCATGTTGAATCAAATCAAGACATTGCTGAACACTTTCAAAAAATTGTACAACTACAAAAAAAGACTGGCGTTTTTATGGCATTCATTCCTTGGAGTTTTGAACCAAATAATACACAGATGCAAAAAGAAGGAATAATTAATTTTGGTGCTGGTGGGGTTCAACTCCTAAAGATGATTGCAATATCTAGGCTTGTATTTGATGGGTTAATTCCACATATTCAGTCATCGTGGCTAACAAACGGAATTGGAATGGCACAGTTGGCGCTACAGTATGGTGCTGATGACTTTGGCGGAACGCTAATTGGTGAAGAAGTTGTATCATGTACTGGATCTCGCTCTACAGAACTCACTGCTAAGAAAATTATTGATTCTATTCATCAGATTGGATATAAGGTGGAAGAAAGAGATAATTTCTATCAAACTGTTTGCATGCATTAAAGCCCATAACTTGACCACTTTGAGTCAACCATTTTCTTTGTATCAATATCAACCTTAACCTCTTCTTGAATCTCTCGCTCAAAGCCTTCCTCTTTTGTCTTTTGTGTAGCATCGATTCCTAATTTTGAACCCAAATTAACCCTAGGTGAAGCAGGATCTAAAGTATCTGTAGGTGCATTGTCTATGATAGTTGTATCTCGTGCAGCATCAGTTCTAGTTGTAACTGTCCAGATTACTTCATTCATATCGTGCACATTCACATCATGATCAACCACTATGATTATCTTAGTTAGTGCCAATTGGCCCATGCCCCATAACCCCATCATGACTTTTTTTGCTTGACCGGGGTATCGTTTTTTTATTGACACTATTGCCAATCCTTGAAACCAACCTGCAGGTGGCATACTAAAGTCAACTACTTCTGGATGTAGCATTCTTATCAGTGGTAAAAATGAGCGTTCAATAACTTTTCCAATATATGCATCTTCTAAGATTGGTTTACCTACAACAGTTGTTAGATAGATAGGATTTTTCCTTTGCATTATTCCTGTAAGCGTAAATGTTGGAAAAGGTTCCTGTGGTGTGTAAAAACCTGTATGATCACCAAAGGGTCCTTCATTTCTAATGTCAGTAGAATCAACATTTCCTTCTAAGACGATCTCAGCATTCGCAGGAACCTCAAGATCTATTGTCTTGCATTTTACAGTCTTGATTCCTTTTTTCCTAGTAATACCTGCAAAAAGATACTTGTCGAGTCCCTCTGGTACAGGAGCTACTGCAGAAAAAACAGTTGCTGGTTCACCACCTATAATTACAGCAACATCAATTTTGCCGTCCTTTTCTTTTGATATGTCATAATGTGCTGCTCCTCGTTTGTGTTTTTGCCAGTGCATTAACGCATGAGTACTATCAATGATTTGAATTCGATATACACCTAAATTTCTTACACCCGTTTCAGGATGTTTTGTAGCTACCAGTCCAAATGTGATAAATTTTCCTGCATCTTTTGGCCACGACTTTAAAATTGGAATTTTATCAAATGAAGGAGACTCGCTTACTATTTCAGTTACAGGGCCGCTTTTTTCTAATTTTGGAAACGATTCACCCATTTTAGACAGCTCCGGTAATTTTCTAATCTTATTGAAAATTCCAGACGGAATTTCCATCTTTGTCATATCAGCAATTCTTTGTCCAATCTCAGAAAACTCCGCAGTTTCAAGTCCAATCTCAAGTCTTTTCATTGAGCCAAATGCATTTCCTAAAACAGGCATTTCGTAGCCTTTAACATTTTCAAAGAGAACAGCTGGTCCTTTTGCATAAGACACTCTCCTCAAAATTTCAGCAATCTCTAAGTTTGTATCTACTTCTGTTTTTATCCGCTTTAATTCCCCAACTTTTTCCAACTCCTCTATAAATTGTCTAATGTCATCAATCGGCACGACATTTGTGTTTGAGAATACAGTATAAGCTTAACTCGATTTATCCTAGTTGGTATAGTTGAAAAAATTCTTAACGTAAGTGTTTTAATTACTTTAAACTAGGTGCTAGTCATGGACAGTAAGAAAAAATGTGCTGTATGCAAGGGAAAGGGCAAGATAGAATTACTGGATTCTCCATGTCCTTTTTGTAATGGTACTGGAGAATTTACAAAAATTTCAGAAAGTTATTTCAAGTCACACATATGTCAGTGCATATTCTTAAATCGAAAAACTTGTCCTTTGTGCGGAAAGAAATGTCATCATGATACACCAAATAAGCCAAAAATATTGTTAGGTCCAACGTAGTTTTACTTAAAATTAAGGCATAGGAGGGAGTTCACTTTTCTTACCATGACCACCTGAACCAAATCTACAATAAAAACACAAATCTGATTGCATGTGTTTTAGTACTACAACTTTGATTGCACCAATTTTTAAGGCAACTTTTGTTAAGATTTTATATTTCATTGGCATTCCAGGTATTACTTCGTTCATGTAAACATTGTAGTGCTCAGGACAAAATTTTAGAGTAACCCGAGCATCTTTTCCACTTTCATTTACCTGTTTTGTAAAATTAACTTGTTCTCTGATATATTCATGCTTAGGGCATGGACAATTTTTTCCACCAGGATGCTTATACGCAGGCGTATTTTTCCAATCAAAGTCTGGAAATTCTTCATCAAAATCATCCATACGAATAATTATAATACATTTTATAAAAATTCGATCAAATTATGCTCTGATTATAAGCACAATCTAAATAAACCACATATCATGCATTGAATCCATATGGCATCTAACAGATCTAGAAAAACTAGAAGAACTGCTAGAAGAACTGCTAGAAGAACTGCTAGAAAAACTGCTAGAAAAACTGCTAGAAAAACTGTTAGAAAAACTGTTAGAAAAACTGCTAGAAAAACTGTTAGAAAAACTGCTAGAAAAACTGTTAGAAAAACTGCTAGAAAAACTAGAATAATAAAAAAGGCTAAGAAACCGGTCAAACGAAGGAAGAAAGCCATTACATCAAAAATTGCGGATTTAGAGAAAAAATTAAAAGATCTTTCCAAAGAAAAACCAAAACCTGCAGAGATAACACCACCACCACCAAAACCTGCAGAGATAACACCACCACCTCCACCAAAACCTGCAGAGATAACACAAACACCTCCACCAACAAAACCTGCAGAAAAAGCACAGACTGACTTACATCAC
>JACATA010000015.1 GCA_013390375.1 Marine Group I thaumarchaeote | reverse complement strand
GGCAAGGTTCTGGTAAGGATGGAGAAGAGGGTATGTCTGGTTATCACTTGGCGTTTGGGAACATCGACGAGATCTATACGCCAAAAGCAAACGTTGACCTTGATGCAACAATGGAACTATGGTTACAGCAAATTAGAGAAACTGCACTTGGTCCATAAAATGAACAAGAAAAATCTATTCCAAGTGATGCATCGCAACTAGGTCTTTCTTGAAAATCTCCATATCAATTAAAATGACTTGTAGAGAAATTGGGCGGTTTTTTCGCTTATTTCTATAATTTTTGTCAGTGTTATCATAAAGTTTGGTTGGTTTAACTGCTCTTTTTTATCCAATACAATGTAAACCCCCACCTTTTTCATACCATCTTCATCAAAAAACTTGTTAACCACCTGTATTGAATAACAAAAATCTGTTATTTTTTTCTCAAAATTTTCTTGTTCCTTTTGATTCAATTGACGGTACCTTATCATCTGTTTACTTTTCAGCGGAATCTTTACACCAATTACTAGTACATTGGCCTGCTGTTTTGGCTCAAAAATTTCTAAATTGTTACTAAATGCATCAATATTTTTTATTATAATTTTGAAATTATCTTCCGTTTTAGTTTCAATAATTGAATAGTCTTCTTGAACTAACCAGCGTTCAACACTATCGTGTAAATTATTCATATTCCACCATCCTAGATTTCTAAATGATGCATCGCAACTAAATCTTTCTTGAAAATCTCCAGCTCTTTTGGAATCTCTATCTTAATCGAGTCCGGAAGATGAAGTCCCTTCTCCTTCTTCTCATTCCAAACCTTCGAGTTGAAATCGCTGATGGCCTGAGTGTGCTGGGTCAGGTCCTCGTTTGATTCCTCCTTTGCCTGCTGCTCGGTGTGGATGCTCTTGTCAGAGTAGAGAGTCTGCCAGAGAAAGTCTGTAATGTATGGGGTGATTGGAGCCAAAAGCTTCAGCAGGGTGGACAAAACCTTATGCAAAGTATAGATTGCGCCGTCCCGCTCGGCATCAGAAAACCCAATTCCATATGCCCGAGCCTTTGCCATCTCGATATACTGGGCGGCAAAGATGTTCCAGGTAAACTCACGAATTGCTATGGCTGGAATGAAGAAGTTATACTCATCAAAGCCAGCCTTGCAGTCCTTTACCAGCTTGTCCAGCTCGGAGATGATCCACTTGTCGGTATCAGCCAGGTCTGCCGATTCAACTATAGGAAAACTGGAAAGAAACCTGGACACATTCCAAAGTTTAGTGAGAAACTTTTTCGTTGATTCAATCTTTTGCTCCGAACATCTAAAGTCATTTCCGTGGTTGACCTCGCTGGCACTCCAAAACCTAAAGGTGTCGGCGCCAAACTTTTCAATAATTGGCAGGGGGTCCAGAGCATTTCCCTTGCTCTTTGACATCTTCAGTCCTTTCTCATCCAAGCCATATCCCATAATCCATGCCTCGGACCATGGCTTCTCGCCGGTGAGATTTTCACATCGCAGAAGAGTATAGTACAGCCACGTCCTGACAATGTCCTTTGCCTGCGGTCTTACTGCGGTAGGGTAAGTTCTTTTGAAAAACTCCTCATCCTTTTTGAATTTTGTAATGAATAATGGCGAGACACTAGAGTCCATCCAGGTATCGAAGGTTCTTTCTTCCCCAACAAACTCGGTAAAGCCACACTTGGGACATTTCTTTGCCGGACATTCCAGATACCATGGCTGATAATATTTTCCCGGCTCTGGCAGGTATGGCTCTGAACATTTTTTACAGTACCAGATTGGAATCTCTGTCCCGTAATATCGTCTCCGAGAAATTGGCCAGTCAATTTTAATCGAATCTAACCAGTTCATTAGAATTTGCCGATGCATCTCTGGGTAAAACTTGATTTGAGCTCCAAGCTCTCTCATTTTTTCTACCGAGCCCTTTTGCTTCAAATAATATTCTTCCATGGGAATAATCTCAATTGGAGTTCTGCTTCGCTCCGAGATTGGCGTGCGATGGGAAATCTCCTCAATCTTTTCAACAAGCCCCTTGCTTTCCAGGTCCTCAATTATTTTTGTACGCGCCTGCTTTGGTTTGAGACCTGCATAAGCACCAGCAGCCTCGGTCAGCCTTCCATCCTGTCCGATTGCAATAACCTCCTCCAGGTCTAGTTCTCGAAAGAGCGCAACGTCGTTGTGGTCACCATAGCTACAGACCATCACCGCTCCAGAACCAAATACTATTTGTGCGGAGTGGTGAGCTTGAATCTCAACTTCCTGGTTTGATATTGGGACAATTACTTTTTTCCCAACCAGGTCAGTATATCTTACATCTTCCGGGTTTACAATTACTGCCTTGCATGCGCACAAAAGTTCAGGTCGGGTACTGGCAATGATGACCTCCTCCCCGTCCTTTACCTTGAATTTCATATGGACAAGTTTGGTTGGAAGTTCCTCGTAGATTATCTCGGCATCTGCTATGGTTGTTCCAGTCACCCAGTCATAGTTGTTAGGTCTGGTTGCTAGGTAAATCGAGTCATTCTTCCACAGTTCTATGAAGGTGGCCTGGGTTAGGGCTCGGTATTCTTCCGAGTCTGTTCGATAATAATTATCAAAGTCACAGCTGAGCCCAAGATTTTTCATAATCTGAATCATCTCCGCCTCAAGATCATCAAGCGCATCCTTGCAGAGGTCCAGAAACTTTCCCCTTTCGGTCTCTCGCATTCTGATGCCGTGTTTTTTTTCTGTGTAAAGTTCGACAGGCAGACCGTTTCGATCTATGCCAATTGGAAAGTAAACGTTCTTCCCGTTCATGCGGGCAGTTCTGGCAATCATATCAATCTGAGCATAGTGAGCCGCGGCTCCAATGTGCCATGGTCTGCCGGAAGGATATGGTGGTGGAGTATCTATTGTGTAACCGTCAGTGTCAGAATGAAATTCATAAAGTTTCGAGTCTTCCCATTTTTTTCTAATGTTAGATTCTAACTTGGGGTCCCATACCTTCTCCTGAATTTTTGGTTCCATGTCTAAAGCGAATTGAGAATCTTTGCCAGTTTGGTATCATTTTCAGTTATGCCCGAAGCATCATGGGTCATCAGGTCAACAACCAGCTTGTTGTATACGTTAAACCATTCTGGATGGTGGTTCATCTTTTCAATGTGCATGGATGCCCTGGCCATAAAGCCAAACGCCTCATTGAAATCTGAAAATTGGAATTCCTTGTGGAGTTTGCCATCTACAACCGACCAGCCTTCCAAGTCTTGAAGTGCTGTTTGAATCTGCTCATCTGAGAGTTTTGTTAATCCCATGCAGGGACATAACATGGTCAATTAATAAATTGTCTAGATTACTTCATTGCAATTATGAATGAGCAATTACTTACAGAAATGCAGAATGCGGTAAAAGAGACAATCTCTGACAAGAAGATTGGAGTTGCATTTTCAGGTGGAGTAGATAGCACTTTGCTGGCAAAGCTTGTCAAAGATATGGGATATGATATCCATCTTCTGACAATTGGATTTCATGATTCTCATGATATCAATTTTGCCAAGGAAGTAAACCAGTTGCTCAATTTGCCACATAGCATTTCGGAAATTGATCCTGAAAAATTTAAGGAGGTTAGCGATAAGATTCATCAGCTGATTAAAACTGATAATCTTTCTTGGAACGAAAACTCGATTGCATTTTATTATGTTGCAAAACTTGCACAAAAAAATGGACTAAACACAGTTGTTACTGCCAATGGCATTGATGAGCTCTTTTGTGGCTACAATTCCTACCGTGAGGCAATTGAAACAGGTGAGGATGAGGTTATGAAAATGATGAATGAAAAATTAAAAAATGAAGGAGAGATGATGGTTGCGGTCAATGCAGTCACTGCGGAGTTTGGCGTGAGAATGGTCCAGCCCTTCCTGTCGCCAAGTTTTATAGATTATGCGAAAAAAATTCCAGTTTCCGAAAAAATTCACGGTCCAGATGATATGAAGAGAAAGCATGCCATTCGTGAGTTAGCCATGGATTATGGTGTACCAGAAGTTGCCGCACAAAAACAGAAAAAGGCGCTGCAGTATGGCTCTCAGATACACAAGTCGTTGTTAAAGTCTAGGAAAACTTCTTAGTGTTTGCCCTTACGTGGTTGTTAACATTATCAATTATTGTTAGCGATGCTCCAAGATGGTTTTCTGCAACAAAGATTGATTTTATTTCCTTATCTGAAAGGGCAGACGAAACAACCTTGTCGTTTCCTAGCGCATCCATAAAGTTGATTCCTTTCTTGTGTGCGGCAAATGCAACTCTTTGCACATCCCTGTACGCCTTGAATCGCGGTATGCCCTTTTTGATTAGTGCCTCTAACACGAATTCGGAAAAGATTTGCCCCTTCGTTATGTGAAGGTTTTCTCGTACGCGCTTTGTGTCAACCTGAAGATTTTCAATTACTGTGATCATTGTTTCCAGCATTTCATCCAGCAGAATGGATGTCATTGGAAGTGTAAATCGCTCATTGGCAGAGTTCGACAAGTCTCTTTCGTGCCAGCTTGGAATGTTCTCAAATGACGTGCTGATTTGGCTTCTTAGAAGTTTTGACAGCGATGAAATTCTTTCACTTTTGATTGGGTTTCTTTTCGTAGGTATCGCGCTGCTTCCCATCTGACCTTTCTTGAAATGTTCCGACACTTCGGCAATTTCTGTTCGCTGCAAGTTCCTAATTTCTATGGCAATTTTTTCTAAAGTTGCCCCAAGTAACGCTAATTGGAAAATGTATTCAGCATATCTTTCTCTTGGAACGATTTGTGTGGTGACCTTTGCAGGATAAAGTGAAAGTTTCTTGGCTACACGTTCTTGAACTTTTAGCGCATTTTTACCCATCAGGGATCCTGTTCCAACCACTCCCAGTGTCTTACAGATAAGAACACGTTTTTTTATCTCATCTAATCTTTCAAGATGCGTTGACATTTCCGAAGCCCAGTTCGCGAACTTTAACCCAAACGAAATGATGCTGGCATGCTGTCCGTGTGTTCTTCCAACAGCGGGAACACTCCTATGTTTTACAGCATTTTTTGCAAGAATTAATGATAGTTTTGAAACCTTTGGCTGAATGATCTTAATTGCATCCCTCATCTGCATCGAGTTGCTCGTATCAACTAGGTCATTGCTTGTAAGGCCGTAATGAATCCATGGTCTTGATTTTTTGTTGCATTTTTCCGCCAGTGCTTCCACCAACGCAGCAGTGTCGTGATCACTTTTAGCTTCCAACTGTTTGATTCTCTTAGCAGTAATTTTCCCAGATTTTGCTATCCTGGATATATCTTTTGCAATGGAAGCAGGAAACAATCCTATTTCGCTTTGTGATAATGCAGCAGCAGCTTCAATGTCTAATTGGTAATCAATCTTTTTTTGTTCTCTGAAAATATCCAGCATTTCCTTTGTACCATAGCGACCGGTATCAATAGGTAAAATGGACACAATTATTCTCAGCTTGTTCTGGAAATAAATCTATGTCTTGCTAGTAAACAAAATTGGAGTTTGCGCCGTCAAAATTGATTACTGCGCCAGAAAGATATTTGATATCATGTTCAACTATGGACTTTACAAAGTTGCCAATTTCCTCTGGCTTTCCCAGTCTTTTCATTGGGAGAGTTTTTGCAAACGCTTCAACGTCATCAACTAGTTCTTTTGTCCTATCAGTGTTGATTGGTCCAGGGGCTATATTGATGCAGGTAATTTGTTTACTTGCAAACTCTTTGCTAAGAATTTTAAACACACTAGAGAAAGCGGAGCGATAAGCGCTTGAAATGATTAACTTTGGGTTTGGTTCCTTTATCACATTAGATGACATGAGAAATATGTATCCATTGTCATTGATCTTGATCTTTTGCAAAAGCAAACAAAAACCTAAAAACAATTGATTGTGATAATGATTCCAATCCTCTTCGGTTACAGAAAAGAATTCTTTTGGCTCGGGTCCCCCCGTGTTTAGGACCAAGATATCAACTTCATTATGTTTCTCAGCAAAGCTTGAAACACTTTCCAAACTTGACGTATCCAGTTCGTTCTTTGAGGTAGCTATTACATCACAGCCAATTGATTTCAGCGAGTCGGCAATTGCTTTCCCAATTCCCCTGGAACCTCCTAGAACTATGGCAGTTTTCATAACTGACCAACAATCCTATTTCATTTTAATCTAATTATGATTTAAATTGTCAAGTAATAATTCAAATCTACATGTCTAGTCTTACACCTAAAAAAATAGGGAATATGAGATATCAGATAGATGCTGATTCTTCCAAGGGAATGAAAGTGCCTGTAACAATTTTTGCGGATGAAAAGTTGCTGGCTAAAATGATGACTGACAGGACAATTCAACAAGCTCTAAACGTGTCAACTCTTCCCGGAATTCAACAGCATGCAATAGTTTTGCCTGACGGTCATGAGGGATATGGCTTTCCTGTTGGAGGTGTTGCCGCTATGGATGCAGAAGAGGGAATGATTAGCCCTGGCGGTGTG
This sequence comes from Marine Group I thaumarchaeote, assembly GCA_013390375.1. GTDB lineage: Archaea > Thermoproteota > Nitrososphaeria > Nitrososphaerales > Nitrosopumilaceae > Nitrosopelagicus. The sequence continues at coordinate 20,388 of JACATA010000015.1, read as the reverse complement.
GGATATGATATCAATTGCGGTGTTAGACTTATCCGAACTAATCTAACAGAAGATGATGTTAGACCTAAGCTCAAAGATCTTGTGAATGATCTTTTCAAATCAATTCCTTCGGGTGTTGGCTCTAAGGGAGCTATTCGGCTAAATCACTCAGAACTGGATGAAGTTTTGGTTAGGGGAGTGAATTGGACAATTGATCATGGATACGGTACAAGTGATGACGCAGATGTATGTGAAGAAAGTGGACAAATTGCAAACGCTGATCCTAACAAGGTGTCTGACCGTGCCAGAAAAAGAGGCTTGCCACAGTTGGGAAGTCTTGGTTCTGGAAATCATTTTGTCGAAGTACAAAAAGTTGCAGAAATTCATGATGAGGAGGCAGCAAAAGCAATGGGAATTGAAAAAGACAGTGTCACCATACTAATTCATTGCGGTTCACGGGGGTTTGGTCATCAGATATGTAGCGATTATCTTAGAATTTCTGAACAGGTACAAAAAAAATACAATATTCACTTACCAGACAGGGAGCTTGCATGCGTTCCAAACAAATCTGAAGAGGGAGAATCATACAGGGCTGCAATGTTTGCAGCACTAAATTTTGCTTGGAGTAATAGGCAGATGATTACTCATTGGACGAGAAAATCTTTTGAAAGAATTTTCAAACAGTCAGAATCTGATCTAGACATGCGACTTGTCTATGATGTTGCACATAACATAGCAAAAGTAGAAAAACACAAAATTGATGGAAAGTTAAAGTCAGTTGTGGTCCATAGGAAGGGTGCTACCAGAGCATTTCCTGCAAACATGGATGATGTGCCAGCAAAGTATCGTGCTCTTGGTCAGCCAGTTCTAGTACCAGGTTCTATGGGAACAGGAAGCTGGATACTTTTAGGACAAGAAAATTCTATGAATATGACTTTTGGTTCTACCGCGCATGGCGCGGGACGAATGATGTCCCGTTCAAAAGCAAGGCGAAATTTTACCGAGTCTGAAGTCAAGAAATCCCTTAGTGATAAAGGAATTTTTCTAAAATCGTTAACGCGTGATGGTGTAGTGGAGGAAACACCGCAGGCATACAAGGATGTTGATGCAGTGGTTAATGTTTCACATGAACTTGGAATAGCTACGAAAGTGGCAAAACTTGTACCAATAGGTGTAATCAAAGGATGAGTGAAGAAGATAAGGATCTAGAAAGACTTCAGGCAAAACGCCTAGCAGAAATGCGAAAAAATCTTTCTTCTCAGCAGGAGCAAGAAAAAATTGCCGCATTACAAAAGGAACAAAAAGATAACAAACCATCTTCCCGTGAGATTGTTATCAAGCGGTTAGGCTATAGGGGCCTAGAAGTTTTACAAAATGCAGAGCAGCAATTTCCTAAGGAAACTCAGATTGTAGTACTGAAACTATCCGAATTGATCTTATCTGGTGACATTACAGAGGTATTAGATGGAGGCAATCTTTTGGCATTATTCAGAAGTATTGGCATTGATGTACGAATGAAAACCAAAATCAACGTAGAAAAGGACGGAAAGTTTGTATCACTTTCCGATAAACTAAGCAAATCAACTTTCACAGAAGAATAGCATGCCTTCCTTTGAAATTTGTACAACAAAGTACGAGGAGGATATCAAACTTATTCAAGTTGTCATGACCAAGATGGCAGCCGTTTGTAATATTGCTTCGGGATTCAAGTTTGGAGAGCCAACTTCACGATTTGGCTGGACATTTTTACAAATATACTTGGATCAGGAATTGTGTATGGGAATTGAAGACAAGTTTTCAGATATGATAAAAAAATGCAAGGGGTATAAACCAGATGAAAAATTTACGAATTTTCTAAGCCAATATTTTGAATCTAGAGGTTGTAACGTTAAAGTAAAGATGGTTAATGATTAAACCCTTCTTCCACGCTTACCACCCTTTTTTCTAGTAGTATCGTGTGGAATAGGTGTACAGTCATCAATACGTCCAATTTTGAATCCTCCTCTTGCGAGTGCTCTTATTGCTGCTTGAGCACCAGGACCTGGTACTCTAGAGCCTGTGCCCCCTACTGCTCGCACCTTGATATGTAATGCTGTAAAACCTTTTGATTGAGCAGCCGATACGACAGCGTTAGATGCTTTCATTGCCGCAAATGGTGACGATTCATATCTATCAGCAGTAACATGTTGACCACCAGAACTAATTGCTACTGTTTCGGCACCAGTAAGATCAGTAATATGAATAATTGTATTATTATAACTGCTGTAAATGTGAGCAATGCCCCATTTCTCTTTAGTTTCTTTTTTAGTTACAGCCGCTGCTTTCTCACTGGTCTCAGCCGCTGCTTTCTCACTGGTCTCAGTTGCTGCTTTCTCACTAGTTTTAGTTGCTGTCTCCTCAACAGTTTCCGTTGCATCTTCAGACGAAGTTTCGGACACTGGATCCTTTACTTCCTCTTCGGCAACGGTTTCTGTTTCAGACAATGAATACCTCAATCTTGAGGGGTTTAAAAAACATATTCACGCATTATTGTAATTAGGATTTTTGGAGATGTTGCCATCCCTTGTCTTTAATTCTAATTAATTTTCCATCTTTTTTATAAAATACCCCACTACCTTTTGTAACATAACCAATTTCATATAACTTGATTCGATGCTTTTTTGCGTATTTTTTGATCCTTGGCAAATTAGACGTACTTGCAGTTGCTACAATTTCATATTCTTCTCCGCTGTTAAAGATCAGATCATTCGCATTCAATCCGTTTGAACTAGCAAAGTCAAAAACATCATTTTCTGACGGCATTCTAGTAACAACAAATTTTTTTTTGCTTTGACTTGACATCTCGTTAAGCGTTGTTGAGAGTCCGTCACTTGAGTCCATGCTTGAGGAAAAATAATTTTTATTTTTTAATCCAAACATCAATCTGCATTTTGGTTTAAACACTGCACTCTTCGCCTTTGCACCAAACTTTTTTGAACATTTTTTATTTTTTAATAATATCGAAAGACCAGCTCCAGAATAACCAAACGGTCCGGAGGTAATTATTACATGATTTGTTTTTGCACCTTTTCTGTTTACAATTTTTTCTGAAACGCCGAACAATGAGAAATTTATAACCAGTTCCTTTCCCTCGTTTGTGTCTCCTCCAAGTATTTTTAGTTCAAACTCCCTTGCAGCTCTTTGAAATCCCTTAGCCAGACTTTCTATGTTTGACCTTGAAAGTCTTTTTGGGATCGTTAACGATACGATTCCAAAAATTGGTCTTACACCCTTTGCGGCAAAGTCACTGACACATGACACTATGCTTTTCCTTGCCGCGTCCTCCAGCTTCATCCCCGGAGGAAGATCAGTGCTTTCAACAAGTGTGTCGACTTTTGCAACAAAGTATTTTTTTCCAATTTTAAACGATTCAACATCTTCCGGAACAAAATTTGTATTGCCCAGTCTGTTCTGAAAAAGTTTAATTATTTTTTTTTCACTTAATTTGCTCATAGCTTTCTTTGATAAGATCCTTTATCTCTTGATGGATATTTCTAACTTTTTCCAGGCTGTTAGACTCTGCAGACACGCGAATGACGTTTTCAGTGTTTGATTTTCTCACCAGCGCCCAGCTATCCTCGTCAACTATTGCCTTAAGACCGTCAAGAGTTTCCACAGCGCCAAATTTTTCCTTCATCTTGCCATGCAGTACTTTGAGTATGCCATCATGGTGTTCTGAATCGTATTCTACCTTGTCCCTTATGATGTGATACTTTTCCATAAAGTTCAGCGCATCAGCAAACTCGTCTTTCTTAATTATAGATGCAATCAAACCGCTAGTCAAAATTCCATCGCGGCAGTAGTTAAAATCAGAAAGAATGAAACCGCCGCTGCTTCCCTCGCCACCAACTTGTGATTTGGTTTCAATCATCTTCTCGGCAACGTTTGCTTCACCCACCTTTGAACGGAAAACTGTTCCACCTTTTTGTTTTATGTACTTCTCAATTGATATGCTGGTATCCTGACTCAATACAAAATTTTTGTATCCTAATTCAAGTGCTTTAACTACGCCTATTCCTGGCGTAACATCCGGATTCTTTTTTTCTCCATTAATCACAATTACAAGGCGGTCACCATCTAGATCAAAAGCAAACCCAATGTCTCTGTTTTTGGTATTTACTACAAGTTCCTGTAATGGATCTGTAGTTGGGTCAGGTCCTCTAGAACTTTTTTCAAAATCACTGTTAATTGTAATAACATCACATCCAACTTTCTCTAATAATTGCGATGAAAATTCCTTTGCAGCTCCTCCTCCAATATCTACTGAGACCTTAGGAATGTCTGATATCCTTCCTATGATTTTTGCTGCATCATCAATATAGTCAGATTCAATTTTATATTCTGCCCCGATTTTTGATTTGCTTGGATTTTGTTCATTAATTATTGTATCAAGCTGTTTTTCGTTAACTCCTTTTCCATTAATGACCATCTTTAGTCCATTCCATTCTATAGGATTATGTGAAGAAGTGATAATAATTCCTGCACCATATTTACGCGATTCCCTAAATGCTACAGGGGTGGGCGCTATTCCTAAATCATAAACATCTATGCCTGATTGCATTAATCCAGCTTTGACAGTTTCTGTTATCATATGTCCTGACGGTCTGGTATCTCTTGCGATAACACATTTTTTTGAATTTATTAGTACAGAAAAGTTCTTTGAAAATTTCAAGACATCACGTAACGTTAAGTCTTTTCCAAAAATACCTCTGATTCCTGACACTGATATTTTCAATGCTTCCAACTTAGATACGCTTTTTATAAACTCTGAGAGGAAATGGTTAGTGCCTCGATAGCTCAGCCTGGTAGAGCGAACGCCTCGTAAGCGTTAGGTCGCGAGATCGAATCTCGCTCGAGGCTTTCATAAAAATCATCAACATTTTTTTCTTATTAGATTTTTTAAAAATAATTTTAAGAGTTTTCGGTTTTATCATCTAGGGTTTCAATGTCTGTTTCAAGTTCTTCTCCTAATCCCTTCCACCATTCAACAGTTTGTTCCGTCATACTCCCCTAAGTTAACCTGAAATGCTCCTTAATAGATCTGTCGGTTTGTAATTTTGCTTATTATTTTGTGATATAGATCTATGTATTTTTTTTTCTTTTCCTGATATAGTTTCTATATATTATGATTGCCAATGCTCCTCCAGCACACGACCAAAATACTGGCCATCGTAGTTCTGATTCTGTCATTCCAACAAACGAGTAAATGGTTCCACCAATCAAAACCAATCCAATTATTTCCAGAATTTTTGACAATGTAAATCAGTAAACATCAAAAAGATATATGGCTTTACAACAGCATATTTTCATGGACAAGTACATGACGATTGTTTTGGGTTTTCTGATGATTGGAATACCAATAGCATTTTTGTCACCAACTACGGGTGAACTTAGGGAACAGCCATTCTTTGCGTTGTTTTGGGCGTCTATTGGTGGTATAATTGCAGTTGTTGTTTACAGTGGATATAAAGGAAAGAAAGCAAGACAACAAGCTAATAGAGAGAGAAGAAGAAAATTTAAGAAATAACTTTTAGATTTCTAAACCAAAAGATTCTGCAACATCAGCAAATTTTTTGTATTGCTCAAGATACTGTCTGCCCTTTGGAGTAATCACGAACACATTCCTTCCATCGTATTCAATTTTGTTGATAAGTTCTGCTCCAGTTAAATTACTTACAAATTTTTCTAGCCTTGAATGTGAAAGATTAGCCTTTGAAAGTAATGAGGTAGTTTTGATTCCTTCCTGTCCGCATTGATCTGTAGCGACTAAAAGATCAGCTACAATTTGCATGCTGGTTCGATAAACTACCATTAGAACATTTTAAAATTACTCGGATATAAGAGTATAACTGTAGAATTAATCAAGTACATATAATATTAATTTGATTTCGTAATGTTGTCTTCAGATTCGCCATATCAGTGGTTTGATGATTTTGTTGGTGTTGCCTATCGTTATTATGACCTACGAATGAATTTAGTGCCATTATTTCATGATTTTAAAAAGGCACGGATCTTTTGGATAGACACGATCAAGTGGTGGAACGATCACTCTATTAAAATTAGATTTGTAGAAACAGGTGATACTTACTGGTTCATAATGGGAGCGGAATCTCGTATGGTCAAAAACAACAGATTTCTTTTCAAAGTTCTTCCAAAATCTTCTCACTATGATCGCTTTAAAAAAGGACAGGAAGGTACTGCATATCTGCGACTAGGTAGTTATTCAACAAAATTCAAAAAAGATGTCAAAGCCGATGCAAAATGTAACTGCGGTCATATCAAGGAGGACCACGAAGAAGGGAAAGATGATGACAGTTGTCTTTTTGAGGAGTGTGATTGCAAAAAATTTGAAACCTTTCAAATAAACATGCTAAAAAAGAAAAAAACTGTTACTGACATTAAATTTCTTACAGAGACTGAAATAAAGGATGATGTACTAGCTTGGAATTGTTTTTCTGTTAATAAATATGCTGAGAAGAAATAATAGCAGATAAGGAATTGTCGCTATTCTGAAAGGTTTACTCTTTCATGCTTGCCAGGATAAAACTCTGCAAGTTTTTTTGAATAGCATTTACCGCATAAAGGCCCGTCTATACCCCATTCTTTCATAGGGAAGAATACCTGTTCAATACTTCCACCACATAATGTACATTTTTCATTAGACTTCATATGCATCAGCACTTTTTTTATTTGATATAAAAACTATATTTTGTTATATAGAAGTTTTTTTTATAAATTACCGGTAGAATGTCTGGCCATTGTAAACCTCCTGCAAGAAGTTTCTTGGCTGGACGTCTACCTTCTTGAAAATTATTTGATTAAAGACCAGAAATTGTTTTTTTGATATAATCTATTTCTTCTCGTTCTTGTCTAATTTTTGAATCGATTACTTCCAACATATCTTTGCTGTAAACCTGGTTTGAAAAAAAGTTATGAGCAGTATTAGCCTCATCTATCTTTCTTTCCACCACAAAATCTCCAAGAAAACTTGTTACAACCTTGTCACAGGCTTTTAGAATTTTTGTGAATAAACCAACATTTTGAATTATCTTTTCCAATTCGGAAATGTCCTTCTTAAAATCATCATTTTTTCCCAGAATGTTTTTATGAATTATTCTTCCGGTAACTGCCACAAAAAGATTCTGTGCATATTTTTTGTATCTATTTTGTTTATTACTTCTGTCGTATCCCAATTCATTTTTAGCATATTCACGAATTAAATGTGGAAATAGGAAGTATCGATAATCACATTCTAGTTCATCATCAAATACAGTTTCATATTTTGCACCTTTGGGAAGATATTTTCCTATACCGCCATACACGTCATTTGGTTTCTGTTCAAAATATGATACAAATGAGGCAATTGCAGTATCATCTTTGATTCTACATTTTTCTTTTTTATCTGATAGGTACTTGTTGTAAGTTTCATCACCATTGAATTTAGCTTTTTCCGAAGATGGAAGGTTCAGCCAAGAGCCCTGTTGATGTTCATAGAAATAGCCTATTCTTTGTAACTGTTGGTGTATTGAAATATGATAATCCTCTAGTGAGACATAGTCCTTGCCCTTGATAGCATTTTGTGAGTTCCTGTATTTGGTGATATTTCTTTGATGTTTCTCATCTTTAGTTTTGATAATGGTAACCAAAACTTCTGCATCTAGATTGTTTGTCTTCTTTTTTCTATCAAGAATGCTCTTAGATGTTTGTGCGCCATTGACAATTTGTGCTCCTCCTAGGCTAAGCTGATTATTTTTCATCGAGTAATTGTCCACAGTTATGGTAACACCATTATTCCATTCAAAGAAATTATGAGGATCTTCTTCTAGAGTTTTTGTAATTCCTTTGTTAATTGATCCTTTTCCGCCAAGATGTTTTCTAATATTTGACTCGAAGGCATAATGTTCGTTCCTTTCTACGAAATCTGCATAGTCAAATGCAGAAACAATACAGCATAATGCATTACCATGTTCAAGGCATTTTTGAATCCTTAAACTAGCCTTTTCGCCTTTGGCCGGTTTCTTAATGCGTTCCCACAGTATTTGATAGATTTGCTCCTTGCCTACAATCTTTACTTCATCACTTTCATAACTGTCTATATCATTATCAGTTACGTAAACCAATTCTATCTTCATATTTTTCTCATGAAGGTGCTTCCAAAGATATTGTAATTCATCTCGTCTGATCTTTGATTGCTCTAATTTTTTGAACCGCTCTACATCCTTGACGAATTTGTCAATTGCTCCTATAGAGTGAGCCTCACCATACTTTGATTGAAATAACCTGATTCTTTTTTCTGAAGTATCCACCAAATACGCGTCAATTCCACAATCATATGCGCCATCAATTATTGCATTTTCTGCAACATCTTCTAGTACTTCTTCAACGTATAGCAAATGCCATAAAAGATAGAAATGTCCTTTCTCTACTTCGTTTTTTGCATCCTTCATGAATTCAGCAATGCTTGCATCTACGGTATGCGTCGCGAATCCTTCAAGAGGTACACTTGATTGTTGAGATAGAAGAGCACGTCCCTCTTTACTATAATCTAAGAGAGTTGCTTCTTTAGATGTCAATTTTGCTTTTGCTTTTTTGTTCTCCTTAAGAAGTGGTGGGTGATTATGAAATAACCAAGATCAAAGAGGTGAGGGAGAGATTTGAACTCTCGACTTCGGGCTTTGCAGGCCCACGCACTACCGGACTGTACTACCTCACCGCATCAATAAAAACACAAAATCAGCAATTAACTCTTTAGATTAATACTTGTTTAATTGCTTAGAAGCTAGTTTAACATCCTCTGCCTTTACAGTTTTCCTGCCAGCATGGCTTGACATCTCCACGGCATTTTTGGCAATTGCCTCGGCTATTTCCTCTATAACCCTTCTAAGCTCAACAGCAGATTCATCACTTACTCGTTGAGCTCCAGATTTTTTTAAAATGCGATACATCGCCGATAGCCCCAATTCTGACGACTTCATAGTTTTTTTTATCAAATGTATGATAAAAGATCATTAGTAAAAAAATTCCAATACAAGTATGAGTAAAACAGACTATTTTAGACAGCCAAAGTTATCTGTTATATGACTTGGCTTTATGATGCTCATATTCACCTTTCTGATACTGAATATGAAAATGATATTCCACTAATTCTTAACTGTATGAAAAAACTTTGCATCAAGGCGTGCTGCGTCTCGATGGATTACACTTCATCAAAAAAAACCCTTGAACTTGGAAAAAAAAGTGACTTTATTTTACCCTTCATAGGCATGCATCCAGAAAAAGCACAGGATGACACTGAATCAATATTCAAATTAATTGTTGAAAATAACGAAAAAATTTCAGGAGTAGGAGAGATTGGGTTAGATCATACCTATACGAACTCTGATGAAGAATTCATAAAACAGGAACAAGTTTTTAGAACTCAACTTTCATACGCAGAAAAATTTAGAAAACCAGTTTCAATACATTCTAGAAAAACACTTGATGAGATATTCAAAATATTACCATCATATAACATTCCTACCACTTTGTTACATTGGTTTGATGGAAACAAAAAACAATTACAAAAAGCAATGGACTTGAACTGTTATGTGTCATTTGGTCCAGTAATGGTTTATTCAAAAGATAAGCAGGTATTGCTTTCCAAAACACACAAAGATAAAATTCTAGTAGAAACTGATGGACCGGTTAGGTTCTCTCGGTGTTTTGAAAACAGAACTGCCCAAATTGACTTTATTCCAAGTATAGTTTTTTGTGCATCCAAGGTTTTACACATGAATTATGACGCATTATGTGATGTAATAGAACAAAATTCTAAACGTTTTCTCATTCTATAGATATAAAAAACAGTCCAAATGCCTTGATTTAGTGAATAGGATAAAACGAATGTCAATAGAGGTTTTTAAAGACAACAGAGACATGTTTGGAGTTAATTTTGCTGAAAATAAGGAAGCCCTCAACAAAATATCTACGATTACATCTAAAATATTAAAAAATGAACTGGCTGGATACATTACAAAATTTATCAAAAATGAACTTAGAAATGAAGCAGAAAAAACAGAATCTACTGAAAATGAGGAACAATTTTCGGAAGATACAGAACCTACCAAGGATGAATCAAAGAGTGAAGTTATAGTGGAAGAACCTACCAAGGATGAATCAAAGAGTGAAGTTATAGTGGAAGAACCTACCAAGGATGAATCAAAGAGTGAAGTTATAGTGGAAGAATCTCCTCCTACTACAACATAATTACAAGATTAATTTTGAACTAATCTCAGGTTAATGTATTGATTACTGTGAAATTACTGGGAGGTGCCAAAAAATCATTTTCTACCGATAAGATAATTTTGGAACAAAATGTATCTACCATAAATGAATTGATTAGCCATCTCATGCAAATCAAGCCCAAAGACACATTAGAATTTGATACAAATAATCTGCTCATAGCTGTGAATGGGGTAGATTCCTCGGCATTGCAGGGCTATGATACAAAGCTGAACGGCAACGATGAAATCAGCATCATTCCAATCATACATGGAGGCTCTTCCCGTAGAATCCAATTTTCAGTTGCCCAGTCAAATGTAGAGATGTTTGACATACTCTTTGACAAGAGGTTTCACAGAGATTTTTTGGATGAGTTGAGAAACAATCACAAGCAGCTAATAATTCAAGCAGTAAATCCACAGTTTCTTCTCAGTGTGCAACATGCCAAAAAAATACTTGCAATATCTCTTCATGCAAAAAAAACCAATACCATGCTTTCAAAAAAAATTGAAACAGACATTTTGCTTAGATTTGCAGTTACTACGCAGATATCAGCAGCCATTAAGGTTGCGGGAAGAAAAATGAATATGGATTGCTTGGTAATTGCCATGGGCAAAAAATCTTCCTTGAGCAGACTTTATTCCGAACTCAAGCCGTTCCTCAACCCAAAGCCGCTTTCAAGAAATAACCATCCATTTCTAAAAAGACAATTCAACGTATCAAAAAATCAGTTGTCAGTTGTACAATCTAAGGATTCATTGGAAGATATTATCGTTGAAAAAGCTGCAGTACTAATCTGACATCCGTTTTGCTTTATCCAGGCTGAACAGCTCGTCATTCTTTAAAATTGATATTCCGGTCTCATTTCCAATAATCTCTATTAGTATAATCCAGTCAGGTTGATTCAATGAAACTTTATTGGGAAAGATTTCTGCAACTTCAGTAATTATTTCATTTGATGATATACTCGTATTTCGCTTCTCAATTGTAATTCTATAAGAATCGTTTTTTTGAATCGTATCCTTTAATTTAATTACATTTTGTTTGATTTTATCTATCTCCGTATCAGTTATCCTTTGAATTGGAATTATTCTTAAACAATATCGGATTAACCAAGGTTCTTCAATTATCTTGTTTTTGACCCAATCTATAATTTTTGACGGTTCGATTATGGTGTTAACCATCAAAATACCTCTCATACCAACATTCAAAATTTCTGGTTCTTGATCACCAAGCTCATCAAGTATTTTCCTTATCTCATTTTTTGTTTCTGATTCGAGATTTCTGGCACAGGTAATAATTAGATTCAATTTAATTTTTTTATCTCTTCTTCTGAAACATTACCCTTTCTAAGAATCCTCACGTCATTATTTTCAATTTCAACAATTGTTGATTCACCTTGACTTGAAATTATTCCTCCATCTATTAGTAAATCATAACCACTTAGATTCTTACCACATTCTTTCGGATCATTAAACGGAGCAGTACCAGAAATATTGGCACTTGTACCTACCAATAATTTACATTCTTTAAGAAGTGCTAAAACGCACTGATTGTTAGGCACTCTAACAGCAATTCTTCCATCAAGATCTAATGATTTTTGAATTTCTTTATCCTTTACTTTTAATATCAAGGTAATTGGGCCAGGCCAAAACTTTTCTGCAATTTTTTCTTCTAACGGATTAAATTCTGCAATTTTTTCTAATTCTTTTTTTGAATATCCAATTACAGGAAAAGGTTTTGTTTTTTTTCTTTTTTTGATTTCGTATAGAGATAGCACTGCATCATGATTGTAAGGATTACATCCTAAACCATAGACAGTATCTGTAGGAAAAACTACAATCGCACCATCGTTAACTGCTTTAGCTGCTATTTGTATATCAGCATCATTGCATGAAATTTTCAAATTGTTTACATTTTTTAATACTTGGCTCTAACTAAATAGTTAATCCAAAATCATCCGAGAATTCTCTAAAAGTTTTGTATGCTACAAGAAATTCTCTTCCTGAGGAACTAGTTTTATAACGATAAGATCTTTTTGAATTTACTTGTTCCAAGAGACCTTGCGAAACTAAATTATTCAAAATTGTAGAAAGTCGTCCATGTGAAATATTCGCCTTTCTAATAATATGTGTAATGGTAGTACCTTCATGTTCGTCAATTTCATGCGTAGCTGTGTCTAATATCTCTCCAACTATTTTGATTTGTGTCCTGTGTTCAGTCATACTTTCATTCCCAAATATCCTATATGTTATTGAGGTATATTTTTCAATATACTATGATGATAAAATATTTTGACTATCTGATGCATTCCTGCGATCAGATTTAAACTCCTACAAATTTTCATCAAATGAAATTTTTCGTAATGGAATTTTCGAGACTGGAATGCCAACCGATATCAGTCCCCCAATTTTAATTAGAATTGAAAATACATACAAAATAGTTTCAGGAAATACGAATGAGTACCATCCAATAAATTCACCAAATCCCAAAAGACCAAGACCTATAGCAACAAAAAGAGTTGTTTTTTTTCTTCCCTGAATATATGATATCAGAGTTTCGATAGCACCATATACTAACAAAATAAATGAAACTGCTCGTAGTATGTTTTCGACATAATTGAATGATACTAAAAATAACGGTATGGCTCCTATAGATCTCAAATATCTTGATTTGGGAAAGAAAGTTCTGATAGTATGAGAAAATGCAATAAACCAATATCCAACTGTTTGGGAGGCAACACCCAAAGTTGAAATTCCTCTATTAATATCTCCAGTTTTGAAAATAAAATCATCAAGAATAAATCCTGTTGCTAATATTCCAAAACCAATTCCAATTGCAAAAAAAGCTATTGATATTCTAAATAATGTAGGGCTGCCAGTATTTTTGAATCCTATATATGAAATAGTACCAACAACAATACCTACTAAAAGTCCTACCAAATTTAGAATTATTTCAAGAAAGAATTCCAATTACGCTGACTCTGTTACTGTTTTAAATAAGGTTTCAGAACAAGTTTTCTAACTTTTTGATTCGTTACATTCTAACATTAGTCCCATTCATCCAGACTACCAGATGTTTGACCCTCAGTACTACCAGCGTAATCTCCAAGGATGTCAGAATATTTCGCATCAGAATGTGCAATATATCTAACATATTCCCCATAACTCATTTCCAAATTGCATTTTGTACACGTAACTAGAGAAAAATCTGGAGCTAGTTCCGCATCTTCTTTACACTTTGGACACTTTATCTTCATATGTCATATTTATCGTGTTATCTATTATTACTATTGATCTGAAAAAAATAAAAGGAGTGACAAATTAACAAAAATATGGCTCGTATTTGTACCAAATGTAAAAATGAAATTCCTGATAATGAGGAATTAGAACCTGTTCCATCTTCTTATCCTTGCTGTACCAAATGTTGGGGCGAATGGAAGGAAAACCGTGTTATGGTAATAAATGAAATGAGGTTAGATATGTCATTGAAGGATCATCGAAAGCTACTAAAAAAACATGAAAAGATTTTCGTTGGCGTGTTAACTCCTGAGGGAGACGTTGCTGATTATACAAATGAAGAAAATAGAAATCCAGAAGAACCACCTGCCTAAAAGCCAATCAATTTTCTAGCGTTTTCTGGAACCAGTAAGATCAGTTTCCTTTTTGAATCTTGTTCTAAATTCTTAAACACATTTTGAATTGAAATTGATATAATCTCCTGATTTGAGTGCTCCAAGCTGAGAAATATCTCAAGAATTCCATCTAAATTAAACGCGATTATCTTTTCGGGTGAATTGATTATATGCTTGATATAGTTTGAAAACATTGTATGCCTATTTTCTTCAGAAAGTGTGCAAAGTACTTCTAGCCACGTCTTGAACAGTTTTGAAAAATTTGGAAACGGTATAGTTGGCCCCGCTTCTAGTGCATTATTGATGATTTCTGATTTATCAGGTTCTGACATTGAGAAAAACTCTATCATTCTTTTCTTAAGAATAGGCTTTCTAAGAAAATCTGGTAGGCTTGCAAGATTTATTATTATATTTCCTGCATAATTTGGTTCAGACAATACAACCGTTGTTTGTAACATATCTATTAATCATAACTTGTTGTTGAATTAAATAGACGAAAACTCTAGCTTCTTTGTATGCCTTCAACTGTGGTGGTGGGTGGCTTTTTTGGCGATGAGGGAAAAGGAAAAATCATCTCATATCTTTCAAAAAAGGATAATCCATCAATTGTTGTTCGTGGAGGAGCCGGACCAAATGCGGGACATACAATCAAAGATGGTAATACTACTTACAAAGTGCGAATGTTGCCAAGTGGATTTTTAAATAAAAATACCAAAGTCATGATTGGACCTGGTGTAGTTGTTAACCCTGATATCTTTTTTAAAGAAATACAAGAATTTGGTGCTTCAGGTAGAACATTTTTGGATAAACATTGCGGAATAATTGAGCAAAGCCATCTTGACCAGGATTCTAAAGGTGGATTGAAGGAAAAGATTGGAAGCACTGGCTCAGGAACTGGCCCTGCAAATGCTGAACGTGCAATGAGAACTCTAAAGATGGCAAAAGATGTTGAATCACTTTCCTCATACGTTATAGATGTACCAGATGAGGTTAATTCTGCGTTAAAAGATCAAAAAAATGTTCTGATAGAAGGCACTCAAGGTACCCATCTATCATTATGGCACGGAACTTATCCATTTGTTACTTCTAAGGATGTTACTGCATCAGGCATCTGTGCAGATGTAGGTATAGGCCCAAAACATGTGGATGAAGTTCTAGTTGTGTTTAAGGCATACTTGACGCGCGTTGGATCGGGACCAATGCCTAATGAGCTTAGCGCTGAAGAAACCGAGCAAAAAGGATGGGCCGAGTTTGGCACAGTCACAGGAAGACCTAGGCGTGCTGCAGAATTTGATTTTGATTTAGCACGAAGGGCAATTATGCTTAATAGCGCAACACAACTAGCCATTACAAAATTAGATGTAAGATTTCCTGAGTGCGCAGGCGTAAAATCCTTCAACGACCTGAGTGACGAGGCTAAATCTTTTATAAAAAATATTGAAGGCAAACTTCAGGTTCCAGTCACGCTTATCGGAACTGGCCCACTCGTGGATGATGTCATAGACATTAGATCTGATTAGTTTTGGTTATACTTTAATTTGGTATTCTGGTTTTATTTTTTGTGGACAAGTTTCCAAGTTACATTCAAGTAAACTCACCTTTGGAATTTACTAGGTTAGTATGCGCATTAGAGAGAGCACCCAGGGTATCATTCCTTCACGAACATAAAGGCACAAAAGTTCTTTCGGTACAAATGGATTTGCTCAAACAAAGCCCTGTGATATACTATACCCCAATTGAAAATTTTAGCCATTACTTATGCTATGGCTTCAAATCCGGTAAAGAAGAATCCTTAATGGTAGATTCAACCATTGACAATTCAAAGATGTATTCCCCAATTGTAAAAATAAAATCATTACCACAATCTCTCAAACCATCGCCTGATAATAATCCTGAAAAATACCAACCTATTGAATTAGATGACTTGGGAAGCCTAGCGAAACTCAGTTATGGTTTTGAAGAAGCACCGTTTCCATTATTTGCATTTCCATTTAAGGGAGAGTGGTTACTTGGAGTCTTTCTTAATTTCAATGAAGACGGTGACTCGTATTTCTGCTATGTTGTGTTAAAAGAAGAACCGGTTAAACCATTTTTAAAACACACTACTACTAACAGTTCTGAGCCTATCCTAGTAGATAATACCAGCGAACATGGTTACTCTTACATCAAAATAGTTAAACTACACGAGACACATCCATTGGTCAACTATGACCAAATTCAAAACTAGAATTAATCAATCATCAAGGAATAGTAGAATTATACTTGCTAATGATTACGATTCAACAAATAAGAAAATTGTTTCACAAACAATCCAAAATATCAAAACATTACACAAATTTCTCTGTGGCATAAAACTAAACTTTCATGTACTTCTTCCACTAGGAAAAAAAGAAATTATAAGAATTAATAAAACGGCTCATCAATATGGCCTTCAAACAATTGCTGATATTAAGCTGAATGACATAGGGAATACTAATCACATAACGTCAAAAACATTATGGGATTTTGGATTTGACGCGATTATAATCAATCCAATTATGGGTCCTAAGGCTATCAGGAAAATTGTTACAGAAGCACACAAACGAGACAAGGGTGTAATTGCATTATGTCATATGAGCGCACCTGAAGCTAAAGCATCCTATGAGATTAACGTAAAGCTTTCAAAAAATTCAAAGCCTAAACCATTGTATCAACTGTTCTTAAAGTGGGCTATATCTAACAAAGCGGATGGGATAATTGTAGGTGCAACTTTCCCTAAAATTATAAATGACTGCAAAAAAATTACCGGCAAAAAACTTGATATCTACTCACCAGGCATTGGTACGCAGGGAGGCAATGCAAAGAAAGCAATTGCGAATGGCAGTGACTTTCTAATTGTGGGAAGAACAATTCTTGATTCAAAAGATCCCGTACGTACTGTAAAACAATTATTGTCAGCTAGTACTTAGCAGAAGTTCATTTGCTTTTGATAACACATTTTTAGCATTTCTAAATGTAGTCTTTTTTAGAGCATCGTTATATTCCAGCCAAACAAAATCATTATGTTCATGAGATAGAGTAATTTTCTTTTCATCAGTTTTTGCCAAGAAAAAAACAACTGTTTTATGAATATCTTCATTTTTAAATCTAAAATTATATTCTACAGACTCTTCAAAACCATCTACAAATTCAATATTAGAAATACCGGTCTCCTCTTTTGTTTCTCTTAATGCTGTTTCGTGCGGTGTTTCGTTTTGCTCAACTTTTCCTTTTATAAAGTCCCAATGCCCCTGAGGATAATTTAATAACAAGAATTCGTTTTTATTTGAAATATTTCTGAATAAGACAATACCAGCAGATTTTTCCTCTCCCATATTCTGGAGATTTTATTTTAGTTTATTTAGGTTATTTACCTACGCGTCTTTTTCTTTTCTGAAACGTACGTATGGCTCGCATAAGATCAATTTTTCTAAATTCAGGCCAAAAAACATCTAAGAAAATTAACTCACTGTATGCACTTTGCCACATCAAAAAACCACTCATTCTTTTTTCCCCAGATGTTCTTAAAATCATATCAGCTGATGGCTGAGGAAGATGCGAAGTATACAAATTTTCTTCAATTACATCCTTGGTAATGTCTTTTGCATCTAATTTGCCTTCTTCTATCTTGGTGCCAATCTTTTTAATTGCATCAACCAGTTCATTTTGGCCACCATACGCAATCGCAATATTGAGAAAATGATTGCTGTAATCCTTTGTAGCGTTATCCAATCTTGAAAGTACATCTTTTATCGAATCCGGTAATAGTTCAATTCGTCCTATTCCTTTGACTCTCATTTGGTTTTTATGGATTCTAGGATCATTGTAGAGTTTTTCTAGTCTTGTTTTGATTAAATCATAAAGATATTCAAGTTCTTCATTTTTTCTATCCAGATTTTCAGCTGACAGAACATACAAAGTTATAATTTTTATATCAAATTCTTCACACCAATCAAGAAGATTTTCAACTGCATCAGCACCCTTAAAATGACCATGTTTTTGCATAACTAAATTTCGTTTTGCCCATCTGCGATTACCATCTAGAACTATTGCTATATGATTAGGTCTATCACCCTTCACAACTTCTTTTTCTAATCTTTTGGCGTAAAATCTATAGAGTCCTGATAGATTTAATGCGACGTCTAAAATTCCGTTCATACTAACATCTTTTCCTATATTTTTGGATTAGATAGCTGCTGATATGTGTTATTATAATATGATTCTAAACAGAGCAGGAATTTTTTTACTGTTCTAATTCTTTGCTTCCTCTTTTTCTATATCTACGGATCAAGAGAGTGGCAGATGCAGCTGTAACCGCAAAACCCGCAACTAAAGGCAGGATCAATGAGAATGAACTTTCTTCATACATTAGGATGTTTGTAAACTGATGAACAGTAGGATACAACGCAACTAGGACAACAATTCTAAGAATATCAGTAATGTGTCTTAATTTTCTGTTTAGCCAATTGCTAAATAAAATTCCTACAAATATTGTTCCAAGACCGATCCATAAGAATGGAATCATACCTGAAACAAATTGTCCTATCACTACATTGTCTGTAATAATATTAACAATTCCTACATCACTTGAGATATTTTCTGCACTTACAGTGGTTATACCAGCTGGAATTGAAGCTGCAATGAGAATTAGTCCAGTAATTAGCGTAAACAATCGGATAAATCCTTCTGGCGTAGGTTTTGCCCAGTTAGCCCATGCTTTATCAATATCAAATGCTCTGATCAAAAATGCACCACCAAGAATGGTAACTAGCACAGCAAAAATCTCAGCGTTGTATCCTGTAACAGCTCCAATTCCACCAATCAATAACAAAATTCCTGGAACACCTAAAAAGAACTTAGAATATTTTGGATTGTACATTATTAATTTTAGGAATTTACCAAATACTGCATAGGAATGTTCAATTGTTCTGCTGACTTGCATAACTACCCTTTGCACTGAAATAACCGGAATTACATTTTGAATAACAGGAATAACCATCTCGTCGTCTTCTCCATCAGAGACTATTACAGCCCCGTTTGCAGAAAATTTCTTTAATACAGACTTTATCTGCGAAGCAACTTTTTCATCTGCTTGCACACCCCTGTTTTCTACACCAGTAACTGTGATTACCTGCGCATTGTATCCTTTGCTTACCAAGTCTTCATACGTTTTAACAGCATAAAATATTGAATTAGAATCAGCATCTTCAGGATCTTCCAGAGCCAATCTTTGTGCCGCTTCGATACATGCATTTCTGCCAACTACTGGAGTTGGAATTCCAGTCTTTCTTCCTAAATCGTCATCTCTATCTATGCAAATAACTAGTAATTTGTTTGCTGTAGTGGCCTTAACATCTTTTTCCAGTTTTCCACTCAGTGACATAATCTATTATATAACCAAATTACCTTTTAACGATTTCCCACCATTCTTACTATGAAGTTTAGTATTATACGACTAGATTGGTTATGGTCTTGTATTATCTGACTTTTTGATTAGGTCTAGTGATTCTGTTTCTAATTGATGTATTTTAGTAATTATTTCATTAATAGAATTTGAATTATTATCACTATTCATCAAGTTTGCAACAACAATAGTTTCTGTAATCTTTTCATTTAGTTTTTTCAACGCACCAATGTAATTTGCATAGCTATCATACCATTCTTGCGCAGCACCACTGCTAGTTAGCTCTATTATCAAAGAATTAATTTGTGATGAGGAAACTTCTGCAATATTTATGTACTCGTCAGGACTAATCTTCTTTTCCATCAATTTTTCAAATGATTCATCAATACTTGTAATTTCCATCGAAGCTTTTTCTTTGGTAATATCAAGGTGTTTTTTAAAATCAGACACAACAATTTTCATTGTTGTGTCTTCTGGTATTAGATAAACCAAAAAACTAGCAGCTACAACACCAACAAGAATAGCTATAGTTACTGCGATACCCTTTGTTGATGCCATTTGTAAATTACAAAAATCTATTATTTATATTACAAACCTTTCAAAATTTTATTCCGATAAAATTTACTCAAAATTTACATTAATATCTTCTATAACTGAAAAATTTCATATTTATTCAAAATTAGTTAAATAAGATTAGGTAATACCACTAAAAATTATACAATCATCCAGTTTCTGGTTAAAAAAAACTTACAGCAATATACTAAATACGACTCTATTTGTCAAAGGTTAGAATGGCAACAGCATATTGTGTAAAATGTAGAACAAAAAGAGAAATTAAAAATCCAGAAGAAGTTACATTAAAAAATGGCAGACCTGCTATGAAAGGTACTTGTCCTGAATGTGGAACTAATGTTTTTCGAATAGGCAAGAACCCAGACGCTTAGTCTTACTGGTATTTTCTAAACCCATATAGGGGGAATTAGAATTTCTGTTTTTATGGCAAAGTCGGAATATGAAAAGCTGTTAAAACGAATAGAAAAGAATTTGATGAAAA
>JACATA010000014.1 GCA_013390375.1 Marine Group I thaumarchaeote | reverse complement strand
AGAGCAACAACCTAGTGAATCATGTGCCATGCTACTTGGAAAAAAAGTTGGTGATAACTGGAATGTTAAAGAAGTTTTTCTCACACAAAATATTGATAACTCGCAAACAAACTTTACAATTTCTCCAGAGGAACTATTAAAAGGATACCAACTTGCGGAAAAAATGCAGTTAGAATTAGTTGGTGTATTTCACTCTCATCCTAATTCAGATGCAATTCCTTCAAGTACGGATAAAAAGTTCATGCAAAATAATCCCGTACCATGGATAATATTTTCAGGTGTAAATAATAATCTTAACGCATACTTGTTAGATTCCGATGTAATAGAAATCCCAATAAAAATAGATTAACTAATTTTCCTGAAAGAAATTTTTGTTCCGTCATTAAAATTTTTAAGAATAGATTTATCGGGATCAGTTATTTTTCCTACCACATTGACAGGTGAATATGGTTTAATCTCTCCTTTTTTACCAATTGGGGTGGGACCAAAAAACAGGCATATTGCCTTTCCACTTGGCCAATAAGCAACATCATTAAGATCAACCAAGTCTTTTGCGTTTTCTTCAGCCTGAGAGATGGGGGATTCATCAGTATAGATCTCTTCTCCCCAGAGATGTGCATTAACTGAGAATGGTAATGAATCAAGAATATCCTTACAAGTTTTAGGTGAAAAAGCATCATCCAGTTCTATGGTTATATTTTCAAGTCCTTGAATATTAGCAAGAATCTTTTTTTTCATGGATTATTGTTTAGATTAAATACTCCCTAATTTTATGCATTATTATGGCAATGGATATACATGTCTACGATACTTATGTTAAAGCCAAAGATGGTCATACTATGCACTTTGATGTTCTAACAGAAGTGAAGGAACTTGAAAAAGCACTTGAATATGCAAAACAATGGCTAGCAACAGTTGGTGAAGATGGCGCAAAGGTGACAGGAGAAGAATGCAATTTTTGTCACACACAAGAAGCCCCACCACAAGTTGTAAACGAAATAAAAGAAAAGGGATTCTTCATTCAAAAAATGGATGGATGCCCATAAAATAATTTTTTAATTTAGATTTTTTTAAACTTTATTGGTTTCGTATTATTACCAATAGTTATGTTAGAAAAAAAATACTATCGCTCAACAATTGAGGGCGAAAAAAGCACTCAATGGATTTGTGGTTGTTTTGAAACCAAGGATGGATTTTTCAAATTTTGCGACAAACACGAAGACACATTACGCAAAGCTGTAGTGGCACAGATTGATGAGCTTGATATGACAAGAATTGAAAATTGATGTTTACAGTGCTATTATAGCTACAAATACGGAAACAAAAACTATTGATACTGTACTTAGTAATTTTATAACAGTATTTAGTGCAGGTCCAGCTGTGTCTTTGTATGGGTCACCTATAATATCACCAACTATTGCAACTTTGTGTTCTTCAGTTCCTCTTTCTCCCTTCATTTCTATGAGTTTTTTAGCATTATCCCATGCCCCTCCAGTATTTACCATATGATAAGCAAGAAATATGCCAGTAACTACTGCGCCCATTAACAAACCAGCCACTGCAGGAGGACCTAGTAAAATTCCAAGAACTATAGGAGCCGCAACAGCAATGCTTGCAGTTTTCCAAAGTTCTTTGATTGATGCGACAGTGGCTATATCTACACACTTGGCATAATCTGGTTTTGACTTGCCAGTAAGTATTCCAGGATCTCTCTTGAATTGACCTCTTATTTCGTCAATAAGCGTGAAAGCAGCACGTGAAACACCAGAGATTAATTGACCTGTAATAATGAAAGGAATTAGACCGCCAACCAATAGACCTACAATAACTGCAGGATTTGTTAATGAATAATCAAATGCGGTGTGAAAAAATTCTGCTGCTTCGTATTGAAAAGCCTGAATCATAGCTAAAGCAGCAAGTCCTGCACTAGCAATTGCAAATCCTTTAGTTATTGCCTTTGTTGTGTTTCCTACGGCATCAATTTGATCAGTAATTTTACGGTTTTCTTCTCCCATACCTGTCATCTCAACAATTCCACCTGCATTATCAGCAATGGGACCAAAAGCATCAATACTTAACACAATTCCTGCAAGACTTAGCATTGACATTGCAGTAAGCGATGTTCCAAATATTCCGTACAAAAGTGCTTGAGATGGATCCGGTGCAAATGAAGAGGCCAATGAAAATGATACAATAATTGCAACTACCAATGCAATCATGAAAGGACCTGTAGAACGCATGCCATGTATGATACCCATTAGAGTCAATGAGGCATAGCCCCATTTTGCTGACTCTGCAATTTCTTTGACAGGTTTGGATTTGGAATTTGTGAAACTATCAGTAATTTTTTGTATTACAGGTACAAGAATCACACCAACTACAGTAGTACCAAATAACGCATATGTAAGATCAGAGTTGCCAAGAAATAGATAAGCAAAGACGAAGTTTAGGGTGATTGCAACTGCCGCTGAAACGTAAAAAGACACGTTAAGAGGTTTCATAACATCAGTAACGTTTCTAGAGGTTATAGTGGCTGCACCTATTATGGAAGCAATTATTCCTGATGCGCCAACTAGAATCGGATAAAGTACAATGTCAGGAAATCCGATAAGAGCTGCAATCAACAAAGATGCTAACATAGTAACTATGTATGACTCGTAAACATCTGAGCCCATGCCTGCGGCATCACCAACATTATCGCCAACATTATCCGCAATTGTAGCTGGGTTTCGTGGATCATCCTCTGGAATATTTGCCTCAACTTTTCCAACTAAATCTGCAGCCATATCTGCCGCTTTAGTGAAAATGCCGCCACCAACTCTAATGAATAACGCAATTAAACTTGCTCCAATTCCGACGCCAGCTATCGTAATTGGATCAGGATATACAAGATAAAGTGATGCCATTGCGACTAAAGCCATTGCTGGAATTGTAAGACCCACAGTCGCGCCACCTCTGAATGCTAATACGAAAGTTTTTCCCAGTCCACTATTAGTAGAATTTGCAGCTCTTACTGCTGCCTTTACAGTAATTTTTAATGAAATTAATCCAGCCACCGCTGATAGAGCCGCGCCAACAGCAAATGCTATTCCGTTAGAGAAGCCTATGAAGAAGCCAATAATGACTGCTAATCCTATAGCTACTGGAATGATTACTTTCATTTCCCTTTTGAGAAATGCTGAAGCACCTTCCTTCACAGCATTTGAAATTTCTAGCATCTCCTTGGTTCCAGGTTTTTGTTTGGAAACCCAAGCAGCAAAACCAGCCGCGACAGCAAAAGAAGCTATTGCTGCCACAATTGGCAGAAGTTCAGAAATTTCCATGTTATACTTGCAATGCCTATACGTTGTAAATATAAATCATCAAGCAAAAATTTTTAGTAAATTCATTTTCTTTTTTGATATGGCAGAAACTTCTTTCCTCGCAAACCTTGCCTGGCAAGTTTGTTAAACCTCTTTCCATGACTTAGATATGGAAACCTTTGGTGGATCAATTCATGCACGATTGTATTCTCTAGATCCTTGTCATTAGAAATTTTCCTGACATTTATGAATATGAGATTCTGCTTATTGTACGAGAGACCCAGATATTTGTAGGCTGAAGTACGAGCACCTTCAGTCATTTCCCTTGGCATGTCAAGAACCTCTCGGGTAGTAAGAAGTACCTTTGGTTCTGGAATAGAAAAACGGCTAGCATAAATGCCAGCTATTTCATAAATTCTAAGCCTCAAATCAGGATCTAATTTCACATAATCTAATGCCAGAATGTTAGTTTATCACACGATGTCAATTGTTGTTTTGATCTTGGTTTACCTTTACAAAGTAGGGTCAAAGTATGAGACTATAACGAACATACTTGACATGATTTTTATTGTTATTTTGACTTCGTTTTCCAGTTGAAACCACTATTCCAGCTAAGTACCAGAAGATACGACGAAGAGATCACTCTAGTGAAAAAAGCTATGGAAGAACTTGAAAGTAATTGCAAAGTAAAAGATGGTTTTGAGATTAAGGAACCGTTTGCAAAAGCTGGTTGGACTTTTTTCAATCTTGTTCTAAGCGCAGAGATGACATCTGTCATAGAAAATTCAGGTATGATGGAAAACGCAGGAGGATTTAGAATAAGCGAGCAGTTAAAAAATTTTCTTGGTCACTTTCTTGAATCAAAGGGCAGCAACGTAAGAATCACGAAAATAGACTCATAAATCTAATACAATATTTTTCTTGATATAGGGTCAGAGTTTAGTAGTGTAATCATAAGTCATACAGCCACCGTCTCATCATCCCCTAATTCATTGCATCAAGTATTTTTTGAACCTTCGCCTGTATTTCAGGCGTGATATGGACAATTACTAAACCTTCGTTCGGTTGGCCATACATCACGACAGAATTTTCAGGTGCATAGATACAAACAGGTATGACAAGAAGATCCTCCTCCCCATCTACTGTAATTCTAACTGGTGGTTCACAAGAAAATGCTTTTTGGATAACTTGTATGCTTTCCTCAGTTATTTCGCCAGGTGGATTTCTACAGGAAAGTTTAGTGTTTACTGTGTCATCAGCAGGTACTAGGCACTGAACACGCTTTTCAAGACCATCTATGATTTGAACCTGTGGTTTCAGCTCCAACTGTAACATATTTTCAGTTGTCCTATCTCCTACTGTAATTATAATTGATTCCGCAGAATTTTTTTTTATGATATTTTCTCTGTTTGGATCATTATCTTTGATTAAATTTCCTAGTGGATTCTTAAGCTGATCACGAAGATCATCAGGCAGTTGCAAGAAAATCTAACTAGTTGTTGGAGTTGTCTGTACTTTGGATTCTCCGAATAGATGTGGTATAATAGCATCCTGTATTGCGTGTTCTAACTCAGCCCAAGTTTTGTTCTCATCCTCTGGGGCTATGTTACCGCCCAGAGTAACCATCTCATCAATTAATCCAACTAGAATTTTTTGTCTTGCTTCGGGAGATAAACCATCCCATTTTGCTTCTGCTTCCGCTTCTTCCTTCATCTTATAGTGTTGAATACTGCACTGTGCTGCAACATTTTTAGCAGCTGCAGTAAATGCTTCAGCGCTTGGAGAATCAGGCTGTGTAATCATGACAGGCTTTCCCAAATCAGAACCCTCCATGATTCCTGAATTGAGTGGTATCGAACCAAGGAATGGCATGTTATGCTTTTTACTAATTTTTTCTGCACCACCCTTACCAAATATGTAATGTTTTTCATTACACTTTGAACACTCGAAATAACTCATATTTTCAACAACACCCAACATTGGTACGTTAAGCTTATCAAACATTCCAATTGCTTTACTAGCAACACTGCTTGCTACATCCTGTGGAGTTGTAACAACAAGAATTCCTGTAATTGGGATTGTTTGTGCTAATGTTAATGGTATATCACCTGTACCAGGTGGTAGATCCACAATTAGATAATCTAAATCAGTCCAATTGGTGTCAACCAAAAACTGTTTTACAATTCCAGATATGATTGGACCCCTGTAAATTGCTGCTTGATGTTCCTGCTCTGCAAAAAAACCAAAAGACACAACCTTAATTCCGTTTGATTCTGGTGGTTGTAACTTCTTATCTTCCACTTGCATTGCTGCATTCTTCATTCCAAGCATTAATGGGATGCTTGGACCGTAGATATCAGCATCTAACAATCCAACTTTAGCTCCAGTTCGTGAAAGTGCCAATGCAAGGTTTAGTGCTACAGTAGATTTTCCAACTCCGCCTTTTCCGCTTGCAACAGCAATGATGTTTTTAACAGTCTTCATAGATTCGTCTGCATCAAGTGATCTGCCTTCCATTACCTTTGCAGTTACATTCATGTCAAGATTCTTAATTCCATCAAGTTCATCTATTGCCTTACGAACATCTGCTTCTATCTCTTCATTAAATGGGCATGCTGGTGTTGTAAGCTCAAGTGTAAACTTTAGATTACCAGAATTAAGATCCAAGTCTTTGATCATTCCCATTGATACTATGTCCTTGTTTAGGTCGGGATCAATTACAGTTGAAAGTTTGTTTATAACATCGTCAACGCCAACCATAGCGCAAAATTCTTCATTACTTTATTTAAAGATAGGCAGATTTAGCTTGGCATAATTTGAAAATTACAGTTTGTATACAAATTAGGCATGATTCTCCAAAAGGTTCATAAGGTGAAAATCGCCACCACAACAAAGTGTTTTCTGTTTCTACGCTGGAGGATATTGTTAGGATACCACCTAGTCTTTTTGGTACATCGTTGAATAAAGCAGCAATCAACATTCTCAAGTCAAAATACGAGAGTATGGTTAAATCCGATTTAGGCTACATCATAATGATCCTGGATGCAGATGTTGAACCGATGGGAAAAATAATTGCAGGTGATGGAGCTACATTTCATCGAGTTACATTTGATGCATTAACATTTTATCCAAAACTCCAAGAGATAATCTATGGCGAACTTGTAGATATTACTGACTTTGGAGCATTTGTTAGAATTGGTCCTACTGATGCATTACTACACCTGTCGCAAGTGATGGATGATTATCTAAAAAGTAATATTGCATCTGGTGTCATACTTGCGAATCAAAGTGGACGAACGCTAAAAATTGGTTCTACAATCAGAACAAGAATTACAGCTGTGTCACTTGGTAAGGCATCAACAATGGGAAAAATTGGTATTACATGTAGGCAACCATTTTTAGGTGCCGATGAGTGGATAGAGGAAGATCTTAAAAAAGCCAGTGGTGTCGATGAAAAAGAAGAAAAAGTAGAAGCCAAGAAAGAAGAAAAAGTAAAAGCCAAGAAAGAAGAAAAAGTAGAAGTCAAGGCGAAGTAATATGGTAAAAGAATTAGCATGTAGGAAATGCAAATGTGTTACTACAGGTAAGATCTGTCCAGCATGTAAATCGTCAGACCTAACTCCAGACTGGGAGGGAATAGTTATAGTAGCAAATCCAGAAGAATCTAGAATTGCAAAGACCTTGAAAATAACTGTAAAGGGAAAATATGCACTTAAGGTAACCTAGTTGTATACCAATATTAAAAAAGAATTATTACGATTTATTTCCGAAGATATACAGAGTGGTGATATCACAAGTGTGTTATTACCAAAAAAGAAGATTAAGGCTAAAATTATTTCAAGAGAAGAGGGTATTTTAGCTGGTGTCAGATTTGCAAGAGAAATATTCCATCTAAAA
The DNA here is from genome assembly GCA_013390375.1 of Marine Group I thaumarchaeote. Taxonomy (GTDB): domain Archaea; phylum Thermoproteota; class Nitrososphaeria; order Nitrososphaerales; family Nitrosopumilaceae; genus Nitrosopelagicus. Next base: position 21,477 of record JACATA010000014.1, on the reverse strand, counting down.
GGTTGTCGCGGTAGAATAATGAAAAAAGATGGTACTAGGTTAAAACCAAACCAAGTAGTTTTAGAAGTATCTGGTAATGCAAGGACGGTTTTGTCATGCGAGAGAACAGCCTTAAACCTGTTATCAAGAATGAGTGGAATTGCTACACATACCAGTTTTCTAGTATCAAAAATTAAAAAAATAAACAAAAAGACAAGCCTTTATTCAACAAGAAAGACTGCACCAGGACTCAGATATTTTGACAAGGAGGCTGTTAAGATTGGTGGGGGGCACAAGCATAGAATGGCATTGGATGATATGGTTATGATAAAAGACAATCATTTGTTAGTATGTAATTCAATTGAAGATATTATCAAGAAGGCACGAAAACGACACAAGCGTGTTGAGGTAGAGGTAGAAAATCAAAAGGATGCTATACTTGCTGCAAATTGTGGTGCAACAATTGTTATGCTGGACAACTTTTCTCCAACACAGATCAAAAAAACAATTGCTGCTCTTCAAAAGAAGAAACTACGTAATAAAATAAAATTGGAAGCATCTGGCGGAATAAGTTCCAAAAACATTGCTGCATATGCAAAAACCGGTGTTGATATAATCTCAGTTGGTTCAATTACAAACTCTGTCAGTGGCTTAGATCTTAGCCTTGAGGTTTGCGTTTCGCCAAAAAAATAGGCATTACTTTCTAGCTAATTGAAAGCATTCTTTCAATTGCTATACGTGCCTTATCAGCAATCTTTTTTGCAACCTTCACTTCGTATTTTTCATCATACAAAGAACGATACACTTTGTCTAGTGTAATCATCTTCATGTACTCACATTCTGCATTTTCTGAAGCAGGGATGAATGTTTTTTGTGGATTTTGCTGCCTCATTCTGTATAGAATTCCAGTTTCCGTTGCTACAACAAACTGTTGCGAATCTGACTTTGAAACATGCTTCATCATACCTTCAGTTGAAAGAATCTGAACCTGATGATTTTTGTAACTGCCTGACGCGATGTCATACATCATTGGGGTGGTACAGCTACATTCTGGATGAACAACAAATTCGGCATTTTTCAGTTCGGCTAATTTTTTTTCAATGTCAGCAGGAGTAATTCCAGCATGAACGTGGCATTCTCCAGCCCAAATCTGCATGTTCTTTCTACCAGTAATTTTTGAAACATAAGAACCCAAAAACATGTCAGGCAAGAACAAGATTTCCCTTTCCTTAGGAATTGCATTAACAACGTTGACGGCGTTAGATGAAGTACAACAGTAATCAAGCTCTGACTTTATTTCAGCTGTCGTGTTAACATAACCAACTGTAATCGCATCTGGATGTTCTTTTTTCCACTTTCTTAGTTGATCAATCGTAATGGAATCTGACAATGAGCAACCGGCTTCCAGATCAGGAATCAAAACTCTTTTGCCAGGGCTAACGATCGCAGCAGTCTCAGCCATAAAGTGTACACCACAAAACAGAATTGTTTTCTGCTTCACCTTGGCAGCCTGCCTCGATAAGCCAAGCGAATCACCTACAAAATCAGCCACATCTTGAACTTCAGGAACTTGATAGTTGTGTGCCAGTATAACTATGTCTTTTTCCTTCTTTAGCTTTAGAACTTCATCCTTTAACATAACCAAAAAAATAGACCCTGTGTAATCATTTAAAGGATAATGTACAGTTCAAATTTGTCTTCAAAATCAATTTAATTGGCAAGTTTTGCCATCTACGTTCCTATCTGAACTTCTTTAGTGCAAATTTGCCTTAGAAGTTCTATGGCGGAAAGAGTAGCAAGTCTACTTGTTTTCGGGTTTGTAGGATCTGGTACGTTTTCAACAGTAATTGTTAGCTTACCAAACTTTCCATTTGCTTCTATATGATGCGTGTTTTTGTTCGTGTTAGGATCTGCAACAACTCTAACACTCGTATTCTCACTACCTAAACCCACCAGACTCAGAAGCGCGGCTACATTGATATTCTTAGGAAATAGTGATACTGCTTCCTTCGCTTTGCCATCAAAAAGAACTGTTGGTTCAGAAATTTTCTCAGGATCAATATCAGAACTGTCAAAAAATGGAGCGTCTTTGAGGGATGCTGGATTTTTTGTAGTAACTAGAACAACTGATTCCAGTTCATCCTTTACTGCCTTTAATACATCAAGACCGGCGATTGCACCAGATGGAAGGTATACGGTTTTGCCAAAGTCCTTACAGGCATCAGATATTACCTCAAAGACAGATTGGTCTAGCAAGGCACCTGCCGACATTATCATCAAATCTTTTTTGTTTTGAAGTATGCTGACTGCATCCTTTCGAACGGCATCTTGTGATGCAGCCTCAACCACTAAATCAACTGGGTTTGAAGAGAGTAGGTGTGAGTTGGCAACAACTTCAGGTTTTAGTTTTAGCTTTGAAACTAGGTTGTCAGCCTGTGATCTTTTGGTATCATATACATGCGTAAGTGTAGCGGGAATTTTCCCTGAATCAATTGCAAGTGCAATTTGTGTCCCAATTGCACCACAGCCCAATAGACCAATCCTTTTCAAATCGATAAAATGCAATTGCGATTATAATTAAACTCTAAGATAAAGGCGATAATGAACCAAAAATATTTTAAAAGATACCAATTCTACCTTAAAACATTGCCAGAACATACTAAAGATTGTGAGGATAGAACCACTAATGGCTTTAGGCATGATAACTGTTTTTGTGAATGTCATGACAAAGGAAAGTATGATAACAGTAATGAACCAAAAGATTAGTTAGGTTATTCTGATATTACCCGAAACATGATTTCAAGCTAATTTTGACGGAGTAAATTTTACACCCCAATATTCATATTCAATAAAACCGATCTTGCTGTATGTTAAACAGTGTTCTTAAGGATGCAATCAAAAAACGTGACGAAACGCTGTCAATTTTGAAAGGTCCAAAATTTGAACAAATAGTTAAGCAGGCCAAATCAAACTGGATAGATTTTTCACCCACAAAGCAAGATGTTGACGCTGCTGGAATTGATAGTAGCTTCAATAGCACAAAATTTCAGGGTGCGGAATTGTGGGCAGTAACGGCAGTTTCTGTCAAATCAGATGGTGAAATTCTGGTTGATTTGCACGAACATGGTCTTGATTCAAACCCAGAACTTGCTTCACTTGCAAGCAAGATGGAGATTGATGCCTGTCAGGAATCAGTTGACAAGGCTGATTTGGTACTAATGGACGGGTCGCTTTATTCCCAATTTCTGACAAGACAAAAATCACTAGCGAGTTCACTTGTTAATACAATTACAAAAAGGAACAATGTTGTTTTTATCTCAAAAACGTCGAACACAAAAAAACAATTTGAAAATCTAGGTGCAATAGCTGGAGACATTTTCTATTACAATCATGCAACAATTTCTCCAGGATTTAGTAAAATTCACGAGGACCCAAAATTTGGAACTGATATGATTATCTCATCAGTTTTTGCTAGATTAGCAGAATCATTACCGTTGATCAAGATTGAACTCTTGGGCTCTGGATATGACAATGACGACTTTAAATTAATTTTAAACAAAATTCTAAAAAATAGTATTGGTGGATATCCATACGCACTAAAGCTTGCTCATAACAACTGTAAGATTTCAAATAAAGATTTGTCAAAGCTTGCTAGCATTCATGGACTGTCAAACGAGATTGGCTCAAGGAAGGTTTTAGAATGACACTAGGATTTGTTATTGGTGAATCAAAGCCAACCATAGTAACCGCACAAACATCCAGATCACTGCCAATAGGAGAATATGTTATCATAAATTCAAAGGAAGGAAAGATTGTCGGTCTAGTTGAAAAATCAGTTGTATCAAGCGCTGCACTCGGTGATGTTAACAATTACGATGAGACTTTAGAAAGCATTGAAGTTGCAGCACTCAACAAACGCGATAAGAGCCATACTGCAATGATTAGGATTCTCGGATTTCTAGAATCACTTCAAAAGGGCAAGGCAATACTTCCTGCCGTACCACCTATTCCGGGAACTGAAATTGTTAAGGCAACGAAGGATGATCTTGGCCAAATCTTTGGACCGGAAAACAAAGAGTGGATAAAGATTGGCAGCCTTCTGAGAAATCCCGAAATAGATTCACTGATTAATCTCAACAAGATAGTTTCACGACATCTTGGAATTCTTGCAATGACAGGAATGGGAAAGAGCAACTTGGTAACACTGCTTGCAAAACAAATTGCAAATCTTGACGGAACCGTGATCATTTTTGATTATCACAATGACTATTCTGGACTGGACTTTCCAAAAATGAATGTCATTGACGCTAAAATTAATCCCAGACTGCTAGAGGCAGACACACTTGCAGATGTACTAGAAATTCGAGAGGGTGCTGATGTACAACAAAGAGTTTTACGTCTTGCATTTACGCCAGAAGTAAAAGAGTCAGCAAATTTCTGGGAAGCATTAGACTCTCAGGTCCGGTACATTGGTGCCAATCCTGACAGAAAAGAAGACAGACACTCCGCTGACAGGGTTCAAGACAAGATTGATGATGCTAGACACAGAACATCTGAGATTTTAGATCCTGACATGTCAAATCCAGTTGCTCTTATCAAAGAGGGCAGATTGAATATTCTAAACGTATCAGAATTCACAGACAGACAAGCAAATGTGGCACTTGCATACTACCTGCAGGAACTTTTAGCCGATAGAAAGGCGGCTGTAAACGCAAAGGGTGGAAAAACAAAATCAAAGAGAAATTACAGATTCAACACACCAATCTTTGTCATAATTGAAGAGGCACACGTATTCATTCCTAAAAATGAGGATGCAAAAGCAAAGTACTGGGTAGCAAAGATTGCCCGAGAGGGTAGGAAATTTGGTCTTGGTTTAGGAATAGTATCACAAAGACCTAGAGACATTGAAGCTAATGTTCTAAGCCAAATGGGCTCGCTAGCAGTAATGAAGATTGTACAGGAGGACGACCAAAGACAGATTGCATCTGCTGCTGAATCCATTAGTAGAGATTTCATTGCACAACTTACGTCACTAAATATTGGTGATGCAGTTCTTGTCGGCCAATGGGTAAACCTTCCCGCTATAGTACACATTGACGAAATGAAGGGAAAGAAAATTGGTTCTGACCAAAATGCAGTTGGCGAATGGGCTGTTGCAAAAAAGTTTGAGGAAGTTGGTGCAAAATCCATGAAAGGTCTTACAAAAAAGGACTTCTGACATGAAGTTTTCACATATTTCTGATACACATCTGGGGCAATACCGCTCAAAGAAAGAAAGAGAAGATGACACTTACAATGCATTCAAACAGGCAATAGAAATTTCAATTAAGGATAAGGTAGATTTCGTAATTTTTTCTGGTGACATTTTTGATAAGGCCCAACCTCCTAATGATGCAATTTTACATATGATGGAACAGCTCAACCGTCTAAAGGAAAATGGTATCGAGTCGTACTTTGTTTTAGGTGATCATGATCAACCAAAAGTCGAACAAAATGCAATTCATTGGCTGTATTCAAGCCTAACAAAAGTTTCTCACCATCTTGGTGATGGAAATCCAGTTTATTTCAAAAATGTGTTACTGGTTGGATTTGATTATCATAGTGACGGACATGATATCGAAAGCTTACAAGAAGAATTCAAGAAAATTGATTTGATTGCAAAAGAACATGATGGTCACAAAATAATTGTATTGCACCAAGGACTGAATGAAGCACACAGCTATGCAGGTCAGCTAAATGCTAATGATCTTCCAAAAAATTTTACATATTATGCAATAGGTGATATTCATGAAAAATTTGGTCCAAAAAAATACGGGTTTCTAGGTGGGCCGCTAGCTTATCCTGGTTCAACAGAAATTTCCTCAACGGAAGCGATTAAAGAAACAAAGAAAGGATTTTTTGAGGTTGATATTTCTTCTGCGGAGGCAATTCCAAAATGGATTGAACTTGACATGAGACCTAGATTTGAAATAAAAACCAGTGCTGATGAACTTCATGCCAAAATTGACGAAGTTATCTCAAAAATTGATGAAAAGCACAAACCACTTGTAAGTTTGAAAATAACCGATGTTCATGACTGGAAAAGTATACAACAAGAAATTGCTAGGCTTGATGAACACATACTAGATAGATCAACAAATCTAATTCAAGTTTCTGATTCATCTGTATTCTTAGATAGACCAAATGTAATTGATGATGAAATGTTAAGACTGTCAGTTGATGTCTTAGGTTCTGAACAAGCTGCAAATTTTGCAATAAATGAGTTGCTTCCAATTTTAGTATCTGGAGAAATCAAGGAGGCATCTCAAATAATTATTGATAATTTTGAAAAATTCAAAAAGGAGAAAAAACAATGATTACATCAATAGAGTTGGGCGATTTTCTATCACATTCAGATACAAAATTAGAATTTGAAAATGGAGTTACAGTTTTTGTAGGAGATAATGGTGCAGGAAAATCTAGTATTATAGAGGCCATCACATTTGCACTTTTTGGAAAAACTACAAGAGGTGCTATAGAAGATGTTATTCGAGATGGTGAAACCCAAGCTGTTACTCAGATATACTTTGAGGTGAATGGAAAAAAATATCAGGCTATCAAAAAAATTCATGGAAGTACTAGTCCCCAAGAATTACTTGATGATAATTCATTACCAATCGCAAAAGGTAAGGAAAAAGTTTCTGAAGAAATTAAAAAAATAATTGGTTTAGACTATGACACATTAGGAATTGCATCAATTGTCCCACAGGGACAATTAACAGAAATTATTCAAAGTGATAATGGAATTAAACTAAGGAGTCTAATTGACAAAGTTATTGGTACAGGAAAATATTCTGCTGCGGAAAAGGGACTTGGTGAAGGTATAACTGCGTTTCGCGAATATCTTACTGAGAAATATAACAACACAGACGAGGATGTTGAGAATGTCCAAATGGAAATTAATCATGCTGAAAAAATTATCGCTAATTCAAAACCGCAAAAAGAAAAACTTGAGGAAATGGCAGAATCATTTAAAGAAAAAATAAAAAAATTACAAGAAAAAAAGGAAGAACTATCAGTAAACTATGAAAAAATTATTCATCTAAAGGATAAGGAAGACAATGTTTGGAAATCTATCAAACAAGAAATTTCATCATTGGTAACTGATAATGAAGAACATTCTAAAATTATTCAAAGATGTGAAGAGTCTTTTGGTGTGATCAAGGCAAAATCAAAGATAGAAGACATATTAAATTCTAAAAATTCCAAGAAAAAAGATATTGATCAAAAAATTTCTGAATGTGATGGAAAACTAGTAAAGTATAATGATAGAAAAAATATTGCATCAAACATTGAATTTTCTGATGGTGAATGTCCTATATGCCATACAAAAGATGTCACAGTAGATCCAGAATATCAAATAGAACATATCAAGCAAGAACTAAAAAAAATAGAGAGTGAAAAAACTAGTCTGGCGAAGGAATCATCAAACATGCAAGAACAAATTGATGAGATCAATAACAAAATAAAAGATGTTGAATACGCAGAAAACACAATAAAAAATAGCCCAATTAAAAATAGCAAACATCTTGAAGACTGGAAAAATGATTTAAAATTAAATCAAAATAGAAATAATGTATTAGAAAAAATCATTGAATCATCAGATTTATCACCAAAACTTGTTGAATTTATGCCTAATCTCAGCCAAACTTTTCTAGATATTGAAAAACTACAAAAAGAAATTAAGGATTTCAAACACGAAGAATATGACAAAGTCGAGCGGGAACTTCAAACTGTAAACTCTGAAAATCAAGAAATTCTCATGCGAATTGGTCAAGTAGCAGAAAAAATCAATTCTGCAGATGTAAGCATTAAAAAAAATATACCTATTTTAGAAGAGATTAAACTTGCTAAGAAATATGTTGAAAACCTTGAAAAAATTAGAACTAGTATATTTTCAACAAAAAGTGAAACGATTATTGGTGCTAGAAATTTTGCGGTGGAAAGCATTTCTAGAAACGCATCACAATATTTGGAACAATTAAAAACTGAGATAAAACATCTTGAATTATTTCAGGATGGGACTTCAATTAAAATTCAATGTAATACAAATAATGGTCAACGACCAGTAAAAAATTTGAGCGGAGGTGAACAGGTTTGTGTAGCATTAGCTGTACGACTAGGAATGTCTGACTTGATGATCAAGTCGTCATTAAAAATAATGGTTCTTGATGAACCAACCGCCTATCTGGATAAAACACATTGTGAATATTTTGTTGACGCAATTCAACAACTAACTAACTTTATGAACGAGAAACAAAATTTCCAATTTATTATCATAACTCATGACGAAGACATTTGGGAAAGTGCTAAAGTGGGTACTATATACAGATTTACAGCAACAAGCGATGGAACTGAAGTTTCTAGGCTTTAGCCGCCAGTAAGTTTAGCAAATTTTTCATTCTTGCTCAACTTTTCCATAAACTCTAGATTGGACAGTGCAACAACTGCAGAGTCTCTCACTGGTTTATCAGGATCATTCAATGCATTCTCAAGAGTTGCACGTACTTTTTTTGAACCCATTACACCTAATGCAATGGCTGCCTCATGTCTCACAAACACGCTAGGATCATTTTTCGTTGCATCCTCTAACGGTACGATTCCATTACTGTAACACATTTGTCCTAGTGAAAATGCAGCCTCATGTCTGACAAGTTCGTTTGTGTCATCCTTCAGAACTTTGGCAATATACGGTACCTTGTCCTCACCCCCCATGTCTACAAGAATGCAAGTAGCACGACAACGAATTACATAGTCCTCATGATCTAGCAGTTTTACAAAATACTGAATGTCCTTCTTTTCATATCGTTCCTCCATTTCTGTCAGAAGGTCTAGCCTTGATTGAGGAACGACAGTCATTTTGTATCGTTTGAAATCAGCATATATTATCTTATTTTTCAATCAGTAGACTTTTGTCGCTTTAAGGACAACTGAAATGACTGCCAGATAAAATAGCGTGGCAATTGCCTCAGAAGCTAATGACGCTGCAAATGGCTCAAGTTCTATTTCTAGAAAGTAGAACATCAGGGACCACCTTATTCCAAGATAGACGATCTCGCCTATTCCAAAGGATGAGGCTAGCTTGATCAGCTCCTTTTTGATAAGTTTAGGCCTCATAGCCTGGTATCGCTTCTTATTATCAAGATAAAACAGAAACCCAAAAAATCCAAAGAATACTGTATATCCTGCCAAAATGGTTATTGTGGTATTGAGATAGCTCTCCTCTTCTGAGAGCATTTGGGCTACAAATGCTGAGATTAATGCCGATACTACGCAGCAAACAAGAAGGTTCCTATTTAGCCTGAGAAGCGGCTGATTTAGTTTCATCAGGGCATTTAGTGCCTCTTTAAATTAAATCTAAGCCTAATAGGAGCAAAATAGTAATTTATCACTCTAGATACTAATCTCATTGATTATCAATGAAGCTAATCAATGAGACATAGTAAAAATATAATCAAAAACAATAGTAAAATAACAATATTTTATGAAATATTTGCAATATTATATGAAAAAACATCAAATTATAATAAAAAACTAGGTTGATTCTTAGTGGCTACCTTATATGACAATAGAACATAATACAACTATGGCACAAATGCCGGCACTAATTCCAAAAGAGGTGGAAATCCAGAGACTGAAAAAGATCTGGTTGATCATCATCGCAATGGGATCTACTGCAGCATCAGTAGAGGTCGACAACTTTGTTGACGGTTCTCTACATCAGACTTCTATCAGAGACAGCGCATTTACTCCAGCACATTGGTGGCTATACTCTCACTTTGTAGCACTGCCATTAGGTTGGGCATCTGTTGCAATCTATGATAGAAAAGTTCCAATTCTCAGAGGACCAAACAACTCTATGAACACTGGATTAAAGATGACCATTCTTGGTTATTTGGCAACCATGTTCACAATTGGTATTAACGAGATGTGGCACTTTTGGTTCGTCGAAGAAATCTTTGCCGTACCAAACCACTGGATGTTCAATATGGGTGTAGTCGTAGCCTTTATGGGCGCTCTAGCATATGTAGTTAGGGTTTACGCACGACTGGTTGAGCTAGGTGCAGAAACACCAGGTGAAAACCCATACATTGCAGAAATGTACAAGATGGCCTTAGAAGGCAAACTGTACAGCAGATCCATCCCTTAGAAAAACGGAAAACAGAAAAGAAGGTTTTCCGCTTTCTTTTCTTTTTATTTTGTTAAAAAAATGAAAACAAGTTGTTGAAGTTATCTTTTTAGGTGTATAATTAAAAATTAGTTCATGTCTGTACAGATTGATCAAAAGGCTCCAAACCTCAAAGTTTCCAAGTGGGTACAAGGAATGGATACAAACCTTGACAAACAAAATGATAACGTAGTTGTTGTTGAAGTGTTCCAAGTAAACTGTCCTGGATGTTTTATGTATGGAATACCTGAATCGATAGAAATTTACAACAAGTACAAGTCAGATGGTGTTTCTGTTTTAGGCATGGCTACAGCTTTTGAAGATTTTGACAAAAATACTCTTGAAAATTTGCAGCTTTTGTTAGAAACTGGTGAGGTTGTTGGAGAAACCAAGAAAATGCTACAGGCAGATAAAATTTCTTATAAAATTCCATACCCAGTTGCGATGGACTCCTTGATAAAACAGTCTGGTGAAGTCACCAAGGAAAAGATGGATTCCTTAATCAAAAACCAGATACCTAACTTTGATGAGCAGCCAGAAGATTACAAAAACCAAATCTATGATAGAGTGAAGGATTACTTTATGTCAAAAGAATTTTCAGCAGAAACGTTTGAGATGTATTCTCTACCGGGAACACCTTCAAGTATACTCGTTGATCGTAAGGGTATATTACGTGATATTTCCTTCGGACAGAATGGACTGTTAGAATCAAAAATTCAAAAATTACTTAATGAGTAAGATATTGAATTTTTCCTTGACAATGCTATAATAGAAACTACAGCAACTGCAAGTACAATAATTGCTATTGTTCCAAATTCAGGAATAACATAGCTTCCATAAACCTCTATCTTTTCTGTTTGTGCAGTATAAGGAATTGTCAAAATTTTATTCTCATATTTTACTGAATGAATTTTTTCTCCATCAACAACCACAAGGAAGCCTCCGTCATTAAACGGCCTTATCAAAAAATCAGATGTAGTAACTGATAGCACACCATCTTCTGCTGTTTCGAGGCTAATTACAATAGAATTTTCTGCTGTTTTAGCAATGATGCTTGTCACTTTGCCGGTTGTAATCTCGGTTGCTACCGTATTAGAGAGATCAATCTCTTCAGGTACTTCCACTGTCCCATCAGGTTCATGGAAGCCCTTTATGGTAACATCACCCTGATAAAATCCCGGTACAGTGAAGTAGACGTGCCAGTTTCCCATTTCGTCAAGACTTTGAAGATTAGAAACCTTGTCATCATCTAGATAAACTTCAAATTCTTCATTTATGGAACTCTGGGGAAACTCAAAGCTGGCGTTCAGTTCTCCTACAAAACTGTTTAGCGTATCAATCTCAAGCTCTGTACTATCAGAATTGAACTTACTATTCATAAAGGCAACACCTGATTCATACCTGAATGTATACTGCTCGCCGTTTCTATCAGCGTTAAGCGGAAGTATGCTTTCATCTCCAAATGCAAAGCAGCTGTAAAGATCTATTTTGTTAACAATTTTAGGATCAGGTATCATTTCAAATTCCAAAATCTCTCCAGGATGCATTATAGCAAATCTTTGAGAACTAGCAACATCTAGTATCTTTTCATTTTGATCTTTGATCAAAGCATAAACCCTAAAGTTTTGAAATGTATTATCCCCTGCATTTTTTATCTTGCCAGTCATACGACCATCGTCATGCAAAATCAAAGAGCTGTCATATAATACATAGCCAGCCTCAAACTTGTATTCTGTTCGTTTGTATGATATTTGCGGTGGTTCCAAAACTGGGTTTTCAGAAGTTATCTGTGATAGTTTTAACTTAAGTGGTAGCATTTGAGCCGGCATCACTGGAGAAAATTTGTATTCCTGAGAAAAAACATTGCCGCCATCGTTTACACTTACAGTGATCGTTGGTATTACTGGATACATTTCATTATTTTTCACACCGCCTATAACAGTAAAGATACCATCATGATCATAAAAGCCGACATACTCATGGTCTGGAATGTACACCTCTCCACTTGCAAAGGCTGGAATTAGAATGAGAAGCGCAATTGTTGTTGAAGCAAAAATTAACTTATGCATGTATTTGATGAAGTTTTTCTATATTTACTCTTTTTGTAATCTTCATTATCAAAACAGCTGGCGCAACAAAGTACATTCCAATGTTTAGCAATATGATACCAATACCATATCCAAGCATCGAAGATTCAGAATCAATGTCTACATATTGCAATAAAGTTAATGAGGTCAATAGAGGAGTAAGTGTCAGTTTCACAGCTTCCTTGAAGACAGCATTCTCCCTTTCATAATCAGCTATTGCTGGACTGAACGAGTAATAGAAATGATTGAATTCTGTCATAAACGATGTTCCTGATTCTGTTTGGAGTACAGTGTTGTCACGTAGTTCTCGTAGCTGTTGTACTTGTGGGGCTAGCTCAGAACCAAATGTTGCAGTTGCTATGAGGCAACCACCACCATTAGATTTCTCCAACTCAACCCCAAGATATTTTGTTGCAGTAATATCAATTGTATTACCATTTCCATCAAATACTATACTGACAACAGAAGATCTGTCTGTTTTATTTACTTGAGCAAAAATTTCTTTACCATCAAGTAAGATAGTAAATTCACCGTCAAACAAATCTCGTGGAATAATAATCTCGGCTACATTTTCTTTCTCGTGAACTGCATCTACGTTAAACTGTAACATCTTGTCGTGTGCGCTAAACGTATGAGATAATACTGTAAAATTTGCTGTAAAAGTAATTTCAAAGTTGTGTCCGTCAGTACTAATCATGTATTTATTTACAAATCCAACGTCGCGTAATGATACATCAACCCCAAACGCATCCAAGTTTGTGGTTATTAATAATATGAATATGAAAAACAGAATAAACTTCAGATTAGTTCACACGTTACAGAATTCTCTTTCTTAGCTCTTTATCTTTTGTGATGCTTTTGTGTGATTTATCCGCTAATATTACCTCAAACCAATGATACAAACTATCCTTATACAAAAAATATGAACCAAAAAGTTTCATGTTGGGATATCTTTCCAGTACCCTTCTCTCTGCAACTTGCTTCATTGAAACCGCAGCCTTGATTCTAGTTACACCAAGATGCTTTGGTCTCCTTCCACCAGTTGGTCGTTTTTTTCTCATTCCGCCTGCTCCCACACGCATACGGACAACAATAATTCCCTGCTTTGCCTTATAGCCTAATCTTCTAGCTCGTGCTATTCTACTGGGTTTGTCTATTCTAGTAAGTGCATTTTGTTTCCTCCAAATAACCGCTTTTTCACGTAGTTCGATAGCATTTGATTTCCACATTTTTAACCAAACTTGGTCCTGCGCACTTTGCATGAAATGAACTTGTAAATACCCTTAATATTCGTAATAACAGCAGGAAAAAAATGAAAATCGCTGGAATATTGCTATTGTTGTTTGTAATTCTGTCAATTTTACCAAGCCTTGGTCTGACTTTTGCTGCACCAACAGTTAGCATAGAGACAAGTCAAAGTGTCTACGAATATGGTGACCATCTAGTAATGATAATTAATGTTCCCGAGAATTGTCTTTTTCTAATATTTTTTTGTTCTGTTACTGGTGATGATGCACATATTTACATCACTGACCCAACAGAAAGAAAAAGTTTCTTCCTACAACAGCCAATTTCCCAAAAATATGTCGAATTCCCATCAAAGTTTCCTTTTGATTCTGCTATATGGAAACCTGGTACATATGTACTCGAACTTGAATATTCAGGAGATAAATCTTCAACACAGTTTACCATTGAAGATACAGGAAAGATAGCATTACCATTCTGGATAAAGGATCTAGCAAAGATGTGGATAAATGAGCCGCTTGTTACAGACAAAGATTTTGCAAGAGCAATAGAATATTTGATTCAGCGTGAAATTATCAAGATTCCTTATACTGAACCTGGAGAAGAAACGATATCATCTATACCAGAATGGGTAAAAAACAATGCAGGATGGTGGATTGAAGGAAAAATTTCTGATACAGAATTTACAATGGCTTTACAATATCTTGTAAAAACAGGAATTATTACAGTTAATCTATCTAAAGCCTAGTAATTAGGCAGTCTTGGTTCTAGAGCCTCTTGAAATCAAATAAAGTACAATCATTATGGCAAATGCAATCGCGAGTGTAAAAACAATAGAATAAGTCAATGCGTTAAATCCGCTAGTAGGAGCAGAAAAAGTAGAACCAGGTGTTGGTTCAGTAGTTTCGTCTAGGACACAAGCACCATCCTCAAGATGTGTACCTTCTCCACACCCCTCAGCTAGTTCTTCTTCAGAAATTTCTATAACTTCTTCTTCTGTAACTTCTTCTATAACTTCTTCAGATTCTGAAAGGACAAAAGTGAAAGTTGTAGATGCGTTCCTATCTGAACCATGGCTCACAGATATGGTATAATCACCATAAAACTTCCATAGAGGACCTTGGGCAGGAATGAATGTGGAATAAGAACCATCACTGTTAAGGGGAATTTGAGAAATGCTGACGATATTACCGTTAGGGGCAACCAATTTTATTGTCACATCAAAATTTTTGAATGGATCCGACTCGACATAATCAGAGACAGAGCCAGAGACGCTTATCATTTCGCCTTCCTCATATGATGAAGAGTCAGTTGCGACAGTTACTATGTCTTCAGCTCCATGAGCAACCCCATAGCTTTGGGATAATATGATAGCTGAAAGTACGAAAAGTAGGATTGTCTTCATTTTATAATACACCGCGAAGTACCTGTATTATCTTCTCTGCTATAATATTTGCAGCTAATAGCTGAGCTTCTTTTGTCTGGGCACCCATGTGCGGTGTTGCAATAAAATTAGGAAGAGTAGTAAGTCTATTTCCAGTGGCAGGTTCCACCTCAAAAACATCAAGTGCTGCACCAGCTATATTTCCCTCCTTTAGAGAGTTATACAAAGCCTCTTCGTCAATGACTCCTCCACGAGAAGTATTGATAATACGTGCGGTATTTTTCATCAGTTTTAGTTTTTCTGCATTTATCATATGATGCGTACTGTCAAGTAGTGGCACATGAAGTGAAACATAATCAGCGCTGGATAACAGTGTGCCAAGGTCAGCCTTCATAAGACCTACTTCTTTTGAAAATTCATCATCGATTGGAATTACATCATATCCGATGATATTCATGTTTAAGGCCCTAGTAAGCCTTCCAAGTCTTTTACCAATGTTTCCCAGACCAATGATTCCAAGATATTTTCCCTTTAGTTCACTGCCCATAAGTTCTTTTTTTATCCAGTTTCCATTGCGTATTTCTCTGTCAGCTCGTGTAATTTCTCTTGCCATTGAAAGCATCAAACCAATAACCAATTCAGCTACTGCAGTAGTTGCGCCCTCAACTGCATTAATTACTCTGATGTTCTTTTCCTTTGCAGCCTCTTCGTCAATGTTGTCAAGTCCTACGCCTACTCTTGCAATTATTTTGCATTTGTCTGCCTTTTCTATGAGTTCTCTTGACAGTTTTGTTCTGCCTCGCACTACGACTACTTGGAAGTTTCCAATCTTCTCAGCTATTTGTTCTGGAGTAATTTCTGGCTCGTAAGTAACTTTGAGGCCATTCTTTTCGAGAATCTCCTTAAGAGTTGGATTCACATGATCACAGATTAAGACTGACTGGTTAAGACTCATGAATTCAGCCCTTAAACACGAAATATAATCATTGTGTGGTTGAATTTTTCTAGACTAGATAAAAAAAGAAAAAAAGATGATTGGGTTTAGCCTTCTGCTTCAGCTGCTTCTGCTGCAACTCTTGCTGATTCTTCAAGAATAGCTGGAATTGCTACCCATAGTTCTACGGCGCCACTGTCTGCTTGTGCTTGTGCTACTGCATCAGAACATATACAATGTACGTTCTTTGCTGGATGTGCTATTGACTGAGGACCATATGGTGGTATTGCATCATATGGGTTTCCAAGTGCGCCAGCATACGAACCAGCTGCTACTGCACCATCAATAACTGGATATAGTTCAGTTGAGATAGCAGTAACTGTTTCATTGATGTTTGGCAATGGAAGTCCTGCAGCCCAAATAGTAACCGCTCCAGTATAGATTGCTGCATAGTCGTGATTAACTCCGACATAAAGGCCGGGTTCATCAAACACAATGTCGACAATCATGTTCTGGGAACCACCTAGTAACCACGTCTCAGTTCCATGAGACTGTACTCTGTTACCTTGTGTAACTCTGTCAAGAATCTCACCCACTATGTGGAAGAAAACTGGCTCGTTACCATGGTTTTCAATAAATATACGGTTGTGTACACCTACTGGTGTAAAGAGTAGCTGTGATTGGTACTGATGAAGATCCATGGAATTGTATGGTTGTAGGAAGAAGATGTCTCCTGATTGATTAAGTAGGTTATGGATTTCATTTGGTACGTAACCAAGTGCTTGTCCATTTACTGTAGTTAGTGTGTGTTGATGTCCAAACATCTTTGTCTGATCATAGCTTCCATCAGTTAGGTATAGCTGGTTGTACTGCAGTGAAAATTCAAGAGCGTCGGGAGAATAGAACTGTCTATCACGAATAACGTCACCGTTTTCGTTAACTGCTGTCTTTTCAACCATTAGTTTGCTGTAACCATCGATTGGATCAACGATTGCAATGCCATACATTCCTTGTAGAACGTGTTGGTCCATTGCTGCTACGTTAACACCAGAGCAGTGGTATTTGTAAACACCTGGAACTTCTGCAATGTAGCAGTAAGTCTTAGATGTTCCTGGTTGAACTGCACCAAATGTTGGTACTGCAGTTACTTGTGATGCGTGCATGTCGTTACCATGAGGGGTTGCCTCACCTTCTGGAACAGTTAGTGTCATCCTTACAACGTCACCTTGTGTAACTCTCAGTGTAGGTCCTGGGATCTGTTCACTGAAAGTCATTGCGTTGAAATCACCTGCCAAACCAGATGGAAGTGTAATACTTACACCCGTTAGTGGGAAGTCAACGACTGTTCTTCCTTCATATGCTGCACTATCACAGTCGCCCATCTCAGCAAATGCTCCGGGCATGACTAGTTCTAAACCGCCCATTTCTTGAATTTTCTGAAGTGCACTAACATCTGACTTTACATCAGATGCTGTTGCATTCAGCTGAGCAGTAAAAGTACCTCCGAATAGCGCGCCGCCCATTACAGCTATTGCCGCAATGGTAAACATGAAGTTTATGCGCTTATTCATCGTGATCAACGGATCGAAGTGGGAGTTAATATAGCTTTTTGCATTTCGTGCTGGTGAAATGATTTATTAATAATAATTATTTGGTGGTTATTCCTCATTTTGTGAAATTAATTTTTTACGAAAATATATACTGAGATCAGACTACTTGTAAATATGGGATATCGAAGTGATAGGGATTCGCTAGGTACTGTAAAAATTCCTGCTGATGCGTATTATGGACCATTTACTGGTCGTGCCATAAAACAATATCATGTTACTGGACAGAAACCACATCCATATTTGATAGAATCATTTGCAATGATAAAGCGCTCTGCTGCGATTGCAAACATGAGAACCAAGACATTAGATAGAAAACGAGGAAACGCAATTGTCAAAGCGTGTGACAAAATTCTTGCGGGAAAATATCAGGATCAGTTTGTTGTAGACATGATAAACTCTGGTGCTGGAACTGCGTTTAACATGAACACAAACGAAGTCGTTGCAAACGTTGCATTAAAAATTCTGCACAAAGGATTAGGTCAATACAAATATCTGCATCCCAACGACCACGTTAACATGTCACAGTCAAGCAATGATACTTTTCCAACAGCTATGCATGTTGCAATTCTTTTTGCGATACGTGATACGTTGCCTGCTATTGACAAATTGATCAACTCATTAGGAAGAAAGGCAAAGCAGTTTTCTTCATACAAGAAAGTTGGTAGAACACATCTAATGGATGCACTACCTGTAACATTGGGAAGTGAGTTTGCGTCTTATACAACTGCATTAACTATTGCACGTGATGGAATAGTATCAGCAAAAAAAGAACTTGAGAAAGTTGCCTTAGGTGGTACAGCGGTGGGTACTGGTGCTAACACACCAAAAGGTTATAGAAACATTGCAATTACAGAACTGGCAAAAAAATCCAAACTGCCATTAAGACCACAACAAGATATGCAGTATGCACTTCAGAGCAGATATGCAGTTGCAAACATGTCATCTGCATTGAAAAACTTTTCAGGAGAGCTTAGTAAGATAGCAAATGATATCAGGCTTATGGCGTCTGGACCTATTGCTGGACTATCAGAATTAGGTATACCTGCAGTACATGCCGGCTCTTCAATCATGCCTGGTAAGGTAAACCCGTCGCTAGCAGAATGCATGAACATGATTTGCTTTAGTATAGTTGGTAATGATACTACTGTAACACTTGCGGCGCAGGCGGGACAGTTTGAGCTGAATGTGATGCTTCCAGTGATGCTGAAGGCAGTTCTTGACTCTACCGACATGCTGACAAACTTTTTGCCAATATTCTCTGCAAATCTCATAGACGGACTTACCGCAAACAAAAAAAAACTTCAAGCCAACATTGAAAAAAGTCCTGTAATAGTAACATTATTGGCGCCAAAGATTGGTTACCAAAAGTCAGCTGATCTCTTCAAGGAATCATTGAAAACAGGCAAAACAATTCGTGAGCTTGTAATTTCAAAAAAATTAATGACTAAAAAGCAAGTTGATTCTTTGTTAAAATAGACATGGCGAAAATTTGGGTTGAAGCCTACGGTTGTTCATCGAGCTTTGCTGACTCTGAGATGATATCTGGCTTGATCGTAAATGGCGGTCACACACTTGTACAAGATCAATCAGAATCAGATCTTAATCTGATCGTAACTTGTTCTGTAAAGGATGTTACAGCAACAAGGATGGTTCATCGCATCAAGCAGTCACAGTCAAAGCCACTTGTTGTTGCAGGCTGTCTGCCAAAGGCAGAAAGACATACTGTGGAAAAGTTTGCACAAAATGCAAGCATGATGGGACCAAATTCCATTGGAAAAACACTTCAAGTGATAGAAGCCACGCTTAATGGTTCAAAGGTTGTAGCGCTTGATGACACTGATCTATCCAAGGTTGGAATACCCAAAATAAGGCTGAATCCTGCAGTGGGAATTGTAGAGATTGCTAATGGCTGTATGAGCGAATGCACTTTCTGCCAGACAAAACTGGCAAAAGGTGATTTGAATAGCTACAGAATTGGTGACATTGTAAGGCAAGTTAAAAGGGAACTTGCTGATGGTTGTAAGGAAATTTGGCTCTCTTCAACCGACAATGGTTGTTATGGTTTGGATATTGGTGAGGATCTATCTTCCCTAATTGAGCAAGTCAGCCAGATCCCTGAAGATTTTAGAATTAGGGTTGGAATGATGAACCCCATGTTTATGCCTAGGATAAGAGATAACCTTCTCAAATCATTTGAAAACAACAAAGTATTCCGGTTTTTACATGTTCCAGTTCAAAGTGGTAGTAATGACGTACTCAATAACATGAAGCGTGGGCATACGGTTGAGACATTCAAGGATGTCGTAAGAAAGTTTAGAACAAAATTTGGACCGTTTACAATCTCAACTGACATTATCATAGGATACCCAACCGAAACACAGGAAAACTTTGAAGAAACGATCGCACTTTTGAAAGAAACCAGACCTGATATTGTAAATCTTTCACGATATAGCCAAAGACCTGGAACAGTAGCTGCAGAAATGCCTCAGATTGATGTTGCAGAAGTTAAGCGAAGAAGTAAGCAAGTCACTGAGCTGAATAACAATATCTCACTTGAAAACAACAGAAAATGGATTGGATGGAAAGGCAGCGTCTTGTTCGATGAAAATTTAGATGGTCAGGTCAAGGGAAGAAACTTTGCGTATAAACCGATATTTGTGAATGAGATAACAGAAATCGGGCAAACGTGCACAGTTAGAGTTGTGGGTGCTACTAATCATAGCCTCATTGGTGAGATCGCAAGTTAAAAAATTTTGATCGATGTTTTGATCAAAACTTAGTTAACTGTTATTTACCAGAATTTTGTATCATATGATGCTATGACATTTCAGTTGACCGAACCTATACTGTTAATTGGCTTGGGAGGGGTAGGTGCTAGTCTTGCTGAAAAGGCAAAAAAATCTCTAAATTCTGACTGCCTTCTGATTAGCCATGACCAGAAAGATCTAACTGCTGAAAACTCGATAAAAATTTCTACAAAGTCAGTTGTTAATCCATCAACCCATCTAATTAGAGGTTCAACACTAGAAACTTCAGATGAGATTAAAAAAAACATTGCAAATTACTCGACAGTTATTTTAATATCTAACCTAGCTGGAAAAGCAGGTGCAGGTATTGGGCCTATAGTTTCTAGAATCTGCAAGCAAGAACAAAAAAACCTATTGTCTTTTACTATAATGCCGTTTAAGTTTGAAAAAGAAAGAATATTCCAGTCAGGTATTGCGTTAAAAAGAATCAGACAAGATTCTCAATGCACAATTGTTGTTGATAATGATGCACTTCTTGATAGTAATCCTGATCTGACTCAGAAACAATGCTATGATATTTCTAACAAGGCAATTGAAAGCATGATGCATTCACTTAAATCTTCTGAGATTTCTGAGGACACAAACATACTGTCAACAGGTAAAGCTACTGATGACATTGAATCTTCTCTAAAAGATTCACTTAGAATGTTGTATGAGGATGCACCACCTAACAGCATTAAGAGATCTATATTGTATGTATATGGTGGCAGCAATATTCCAGTTGGGGTTTTAAACACAATTTCTAACATAACTGGTGGAACGTTTGATGAAAATAGTACACATATAGAGATGTCGTCTGAAGAATCTAAGGTTATAATGTTAAGTTCGATTCAGGGTGAAACTAGATTTGACAAGTATGACCCACTTGGAATTATTTCACCAGAAAATACAATCGATTGGGATGAACCAGAATGTAGTATTGATTGTAAACTTGATTTAAAACAGTTAGAATAAAATTTTTAATCCTTAGATTTTGATTTAGGCTTTTTTTTCGTTTCTTCCTCTTTTTTCTGGAAAAATTCAGGTGCATCGTCTGGTTTAGCTGCCGGTTCTGGTTCTGCTTTTTCTGGCTCTGGTTTAGCTGCTGGTTCTGGTTCTAGTTTTGCTGCCGGTTCTGGTTCTGCTTTTTCTGGCTCTGGTTTTTGTTCTACTTTTAACTCTTGCTCTATTTTTTCTGGTTCTGCTTTTTTCTCTTTTCTTTCTCTTGATTTTTCTTCACATTTA
>JACATA010000013.1 GCA_013390375.1 Marine Group I thaumarchaeote | reverse complement strand
TTGTAGAGAAACTACCATCCGAAACAGATTATTGAGCAAAGTGAACTTTGTTACCATTAGATGCTGTTACTACAATAGTTACATCTTCATCATTTCGGTCAGTTGTTCCACTTATGTCACAAGTTGAACCAGAACATTCTGCAGACAGTGACATGCCACCTCCTGCCGCATAGGCATTTTGACCTAAGGCGGAAACAGACATAATAGTCACTGCAAGAAACACTATCGAAAGTGATGTCATCGCATATCTACGAGAATTCATTATTCTAGCCTTAGAATGAGTCCTATTTATGTTTCTTCATTCATTGTGGATATGAATTTATTCTAAATGATGAAACTGCCAAGTCCTAATTGTTTACTTTGGTTCCATCTATTTCATTTTTCAGTGATATAATTATGTCCAAAATGGATCGCGTTAATCAAAAAATTGATAATTTTTCCAACAAATTCTGAGTAAATATATATTAACCCAAAACCGGTTTTTGCTGTTTGTGTTGCTTATTCTTTTCCCCAATTGACATTATGCTCGGAGGTTTTTACGATGGTAACTAAAAAGCTAACAACTCTAGCACCTGACCATATCGATGTCCCAAAACATGAGATAATGACAAGAAAGGAAGCTGAAGAAGTGTTAGAAAAATATCATTGCAAGGCAACTGATTTACCGTTAATTTTTGTTACTGATCCAGCTATTATTGGAATTGGTGTAAAACCTGGTGATATGATAAAAATTACCAGAAAAAGTGCAACTGCCGGGGAGAGTTTCTATTATAGATATGTGGTTGAAGTATGACTGATTCTGTAAACAAGCATTGGGCTATAATTCAGGATATTCTATCTAGAGAGGGCATTGCTAGACAACATCTTACCTCATTTGATGAATTTTTAACAAAAGGACTACAGGAAATTATTAATGAAATTGATCACATAGATATTGAAAATGCTGAATATCCATACAGAATTAAACTAGGCAGAATTCAATTTAAGCAGCCAAGAATGATGGAACTTGATGGTTCTGTTACACACATTACTCCTGCAGAAGCACGTCTACGCAATGTTTCATATGTTGCACCTTTGATGATGGAAGCAAGTGTTATTGAGGATGGAAAAACTCTAGAAAGTAGATTCCTTCACATTGGTGATATACCAGTAATGGTAAAATCAGATGGTTGTATTTTACGAAATTTTACAGAACAAAAACTAATTGATCATGCAGAAGATCCATAGGATCCTGGCGGCTACTTCATCATTAATGGTTCTGAACGAGTGATAGTTGGATTAGAAGATTTGTCATACAACAAAATTATTGTAGACGCTGACAAGATAGGCGGGAAAAAAGTATTCAAAGCAAAGGTTTATTCCTCAATTGTTGGTTACCGTGCAAAATTGGAGTTAGTGTTGAAAGAGGATGGACTTATTGTTGCAAGGATACCAGGTTCACCTGTTGACATTCCAATAATTACTTTAGTGCGTGCTCTTGGACTAGAATCAGATAAAGAAATTGCATCAGCAATATCTCTGAACGATAAGATACAAAATGAACTTGAGGGTTCTTTTGAAAAAACAGAAATCGCAACACCAAAAGATGCTATTGAATACATCAGTAAAAGAATAGCACCTGGTATGTTAGAAGAATTTCAAATTAAGCGCGCGGAAACATTATTGGATTGGGGTTTGCTTCCACACTTGGGTAAACAACCTGAAAACAGAAAAGAGAAAATACAGTTTTTGGGTGAGGCTGCCTGTAAATTACTAGAGTTAAAACTTGGATGGATTCAACCAGATGACAAAGATCATTATGGTAACAAAGTTGTTAAGTTTGCAGGACAGATGTTGGCTGATTTATTCAGAACTGCGTTTAGGAATCTGGTACGAGATATGAAATATCAACTTGAACGTTCTGGCCAAAAAAGAGGAATCAATGCTGTTAGTGCAGCTATTCGTCCTGGTATAATATCTGATAAACTCAATAACGCTATAGCAACAGGAAACTGGGGACGTGGAAGGGTTGGAGTTACACAATTACTTGACAGAACAAATTACTTGTCTACTATAAGTCATCTAAGACGTGTACAGTCACCTTTGAGCAGAACTCAACCCAATTTTGAAGCAAGAGATTTACATTCTACACATTTTGGAAGGATCTGCCCCAGTGAAACACCAGAAGGATCTAATTGTGGTTTAGTTAAGAATTTGGCTTTATCTGCGATAATTTCTGTAAGTGTACCTTCAGAAGAAATTGTTGAAAAACTGTATGAGCTTGGAACAGATTATTTCACAGATGTTAAGGATTCGGTAAAAAAGGATGGCACTAGAATTTTTGTTGATGGAAAATTAATTGGCTATCATAAAGATGGGGAAAAATTGGCAAGTTCTTTACGTGAACTACGTAGAACCAATAAAATTCACCGACATGTTGGGATATCTATACATATACCAGAACAAGAAGGGGCTACAAAAAGACTGTATGTAAACTGTAATGCAGGACGTGTTTTGCGCTCTCTCATTATAGTAAAAGACGGTAAATCAACACTTACGCCAGATCTTCTTGATAAAATATCAAAGAAACTTGTTTCATGGGAGGACTTGATTCGAATGGGTGTAATTGAACTTATAGATGCAAACGAAGAAGAAAACTGCTTTATAACATTTGATGATAAACATATTAAGAAACATACTCATACCGAAATTTTTCCTTCTGCAATTTTAGGTGCTGGTGCATCAATAATACCATATCCTGAACATAATCAATCTCCGCGTAATACATATGAATCTGCTATGGCCAAACAAAGCCTTGGTTTTTCAACACCAATGATGAACACTAGTACTTATGTAAGACAACACTTCATGCTGTATCCTCAAACTTCTATTGTGACTACAAGGGCTATGGAACTTCTAGGTCTCGAGAAAAGACCTGCAGGACAAAATTGCGTGGTTGCGGTCTTACCATTTGACGGATATAATATTGAGGATGCTATTGTTCTGAGCAAATCTTCGGTTGAAAGGGGGTTAGGACGCACGTTATTTTATAGGATCTATGAAGCAGAATCAAAACAATATCCTGGCGGAATGCGTGACAATTTTGAGATCCCAAACTCTGATGACAATCTTCGTGGATACAAAGGTGAAAAATCATATCGTTTATTGGAAGAAGATGGTATTATTGCTTCAGAATCTCGTGTGACAGGAGGTGATATCCTCATAGGTAAAACTAGTCCGCCTAGATTTATGGAGGAATATCGTGAACTTGACTCTAGTGGACCGTATAGAAGGGATACCTCCATAGGGGTAAGACCTTCTGAAACAGGAGTTGTTGACACCATTATGTTGACGCAATCAGCTGAGGGTGGAAAAATGTTCAAAGTTAGAATTAGAGATATGCGTAGTCCTGAAATAGGAGATAAATTTGCCTCGAGACATGGTCAGAAAGGAGTAGTAGGTTTACTAGCTAAAGCTGAAGATTTGCCTTATACTGCTGAGGGGATATCACCTGATGTTCTAATTAATCCTCATGCGTTTCCATCAAGAATGACGGTTGGTATGATGATGGAATCAATAACTGGCAAGGCGGCTGCAATGCGAGGCAGAAAGGTTGATGCGTCTGCCTTTGTTGGTGAGAAAGTGGATGAAGTAAAGGGTGTGTTGGAGGACGCAGGATTCAAGTATTCTGGTAAGGAAATAATGTATGACGGTAGAACAGGCAAACAATTCCCGGTTGAGGTGTTTATTGGAGTGGTTTATTATCAAAAATTACATCATATGGTTGCAGATAAGATACATGCACGTGCACGTGGACAAGTTCAGATGTTAACTAAACAACCTACTGAAGGTAGGGCACGTGGTGGTGGTTTAAGATTTGGAGAAATGGAGAGAGATTGCATAATAGCCTATGGGGCTTCGATGATTCTCAAGGATAGACTGCTTGATGAATCTGATAAATCTGATATATTTGTATGTGAACGGTGTGGTCTTGTAGCATATCATGATATTAAACAAAGAAGATTTTATTGTCGAGTTTGTGACAAAAAGGGAAAAGTAAGTTCTGTGTCTGTGGCGTATGCATTTAAGCTGTTATTACAGGAAATGTCTTGTCTCAATATTGCACCCCGTTTGTTGATTAAGGAGAGAGTGTAATGTCTATTCAAACAGTAAAAGCTATTGATGGGATTAAATTTTGTGTTTGGTCTCCAAACGAGATTAGGAAATATTCAGTTGCTGAAATTACTGCCCCTGAAACTTATGATGAAGATGGTATGGCGGTACAGGGTGGATTGATGGATGGACGTCTTGGAACATTAGAACCTGGACAAAAATGTCTAACCTGTGGTAATACTTCTGCTAGATGCCCTGGTCACTTTGGACACGTAGAGCTTGCAGAGCCTGTATTACATATTGCATTTATTGACAATATTCACAAGTTGTTGAATGCTACATGCAGATCTTGTTCAAGATTAAAAGTTCCTCAGGAAGTCCTTGATGAATTCTCGAAATTTAAAAAATATAGTGCATCATTTACTGTGATATCACGGAAACGTATTCCAGAACAAATATTTGAAAAAGCAAAAAAATCAAAAGAATGTCCACATTGTGGAAAAATACAAAATGAGCTTATTTTCACAAAACCAACAATATTCATAGAAAAAACTAAACTTGGAGAAAACAGATTACTACCAATTACAATAAGAGAACGATTTTCACAAATTATTGATGATGATCTTAGACTATTAAATTACAATATAGATACAGCCAGACCAGAATGGTTTATTTTACAGGCATTACCTGTACCCCCTGTAACTGTTAGACCTTCCATTATACTTGAAAGTGGAATAAGATCTGAAGATGATCTAACCCACAAAATGGTAGACATTATTAGGGTAAATCAACGACTTAAAGAAAGCAAAGAAGCTGGAACACCTCCGCTAATAGTTCAAGATCTTGTAGATCTACTTCAATACCATTGTACTACTTATTTTGATAACGAAGTTTCAGGAATTCCACAGGCTCACCATCGTTCTGGCAGACCTCTGAAAACATTGACACAAAGACTCAAGGGTAAGGAAGGTCGTTTCAGAGGATCACTATCCGGAAAACGAGTAGACTTTTCAAGTCGAACTGTTATTTCTCCAGATCCTAATTTAGACTTGGGCGAAGTTGGTGTTCCAGTACAAATAGCAACTAAACTTACAATTCCTGAGATTGTTACCGAATGGAATATTGAAAAACTAAAGAAATTAGTCGTTAATGGACCAAATACATTTCCTGGAGTAAATTATATTGTAAGACCTGATGGAGTTAAAATTAGACTAGATTTTGTCGAAGATCCTTCAATTATTGCGGATTCTCTTGAGATAGGATATCTAGTGGAAAGACACCTTTCTGACGGTGATATTGTACTGTTTAACAGACAACCATCACTTCACCAAATGTCTATAATGGATCACCATGTTCGTGTGCTACCAGGAAAAACTTTTCGATTACATCCTTCTGTTTGTCCACCATACAATGCTGACTTTGATGGTGATGAAATGAATCTTCATGTACCACAAAGTGAAGAGGCTAGGGCTGAGGCAATGCTACTGATGCGAGTACAAGAACAGTTAATTTCTCCTAGATTTGGCGGTCCAATCATTGGTGGTCTTCGTGATTTTATTACGGGGGTATATCTTCTTACCAAAGATGATACTACTTTAACAAAGCAAGAATTTTCTAATTATGCAATGCTGGGTGGCTATGATGAAAAACTACCGGAACCAAAAATCAACAGTAAAAACGGTTTACTTTATACGGGAAAACAATTGTTTTCTCTTTTCCTTCCATCTGATTTTAATTTTGTAATGACTTCTAAATGGTCAAGGGGGACAAACGGTAAACAGAAAGATGTAGTGATTAAAAATGGTGAATTAGTTAGCGGTGTAATAGACAAAACAGGTATTGGAGCCGAAGAACCAGAAAGCATTTTACATAGAATTGCAAAAGACTATGGTAATGAAAAGGCCAACAAATTCCTAAACTCTGTTCTTATCATAATAAAACAGTTTATCACTGACTATGGATTTAGTTATGGTTATTCTGACTTGGAACTTTCTGAGAAAGATAGACAGGCAATTGACGACGATTTACAACAAACATACAAAACAGTTGCCGAAATTATAGCCGATAAAAATAAGGGAACTCTAAAAGGATTGCGAGGAATGACTATTGCTGAAACAGCAGAAGCTAAAATCACATACGAACTTGCTAAGGCTAGAGACAGAGCAGGTATTACTGCAAACTCAAACCTTGCAGATGACAATGCAGGTAAAATTATGGCAACTACTGGTGCTAGAGGTTCTGCCTTGAATGTTGGGCAGATGGCTGGCGCTTTGGGTCAACAATCAAGACGGGGAAAAAGATTACACACAGGTTATGGTAACCGTACTCTTCCTCACTTTAAAGAGCATGACGACAATCCTGACTCTCATGGATTTGTGAAATCTAACTTCCGTGACGGTCTTTCCGTCTTAGAATTTTTCTTTCATGCTATGGGTGGAAGAGAGGGACTTGTTGACACTGCTGTAAGAACACAACAAAGTGGATATATGCAGCGAAGACTAATCAATGCATTTGAGCACATTAGATTAGAATATGACGGAACTGTAAGAGATCCACACGGTCACATTATACAATTTTTGTATGGTGAAGATGGCATAGATGTAGCAAAAAGTGATCATGGGGAAGCTTTTAACATCAACCGATTAATAGAATCAGAGTCAATTATAGATTCTGGCAGCAAAGCAACCAAAGACGAGATAAATAGCATATCTAAAAAATATACAAAGGTGTTTAATCCAAAATTGACCTCGATGGTAAATGACGGATTACATAACTCTAAGCTAAGCAAACAAGGATTGGAAAATGTTTGCAAAAAAGGTCTTGAACTATATGATAAATCCAAAGTTGAACCTGGACAGGCGGTTGGTATTGTTACTGCACAATCTATTGGAGAACCTGGTACTCAAATGACACTTAGAACTTTTCATACTGCTGGGATTGCTGAGAAAAATGTAACTCTTGGCCTACCAAGAATTATTGAGTTGGTTGATGCACGTAAAAAACCTTCTACTCCTTCAATGGATATTTATCTTGACAAAGATTCAAAATCTTCTAAAGAAGAAAAGAAAGAAAAGGCAATTCAAATAGCTCGTGAAATCTTACAAACAACTGTGGCTGATTTGCTAATTCGTCAAGCAGAAACTGATTATCAAACTAAAATTACACTTAGTATTGATAATAATCGACTAAAAATTAGAGGATGTTCATTAGATGACATAATGTCTGCTTTAGAGACAAACAAGAAATTCGAACTAGAACGTGATAATAATACCATTACTTTACAACTAGTTGCTGAATCTGATGCTCCAACCGTAGTTGCTTTGCGAAATAAAGTACTTAAAACTACAGTAAAGGGTGTACCCGATATAGAACGCCTGACACTTAAGGAAGAAAACGGAGATTGGTTAATTCAAACAACAGGATCAAATCTAGCCAAAGTCATTTCAGTTAAGGGGGTTGATAAGAATAATGTTAGAACAAATAATGTGTTTGAAATTAGTACTGTCTTAGGAATAGAAGCAGCAAGAACTTCACTCATTAATGAACTTAAATCAACCCTTGAAAACCAAGGATTAGAAGTTGATGTGCGGTATCTTATGTTAGTGGCTGATCTAATGTGCCATAAAGGCTATCTTCAACAAATTGGTCGTCATGGAATTGCAGGATCAAAAGATAGTGTTCTTGCAAGAGCAGCTTTTGAAATAACAGTGCCTACTATTGCGAATGCTGCAAAATTAGGAGAGATTGAAGAACTGAAAGGAATCACTGAGAATGTAATAGTTGGAAGCCTAATACCAATTGGAAGTGGGACAGTGGATATATTTATGAAATCTAATACAAAAAAATAAGATAGTTATGACAAAACTATTAGAAAAGGCACTAACAGATGCAATTAAAGAAAGAAAACGTACTCTTGGTGCAAAACAAATCGTATCTTCCATGAAAAACAGTAAATTAGTTGTTATTTCACAATCAATTCCTACTCAAACAGCTAAAAAAATAGAGGAAAGTGCACAAAATGATAACGTGCCTTTAATTCACTTTAATGATACATCTGTAATATTAGGAAAACTTTGCGGATTACGATTTCGTGTATCAGCAATTTCACTTAGTTCGTTATCTAACACAAACGCACAAGCAATTTTAAAAGAATATGAAACAAAATAATTTTGAGATAATAATCTATTGACTATAACCATGTTATGACTTTCAATCATGGTTTAAATGAGAGCAAGAAATAGTTTAACAATACAAATATCATGGTACGATCAATAAAATTATCAACAGATCAAATGCGTTTGATTTCACTTTTTCAAAATGTTACTAAAGCAACTGCTCGTGATTGTTTGGATGATGAGAAGCAAGACAGAATTATTTTTGTAGTAAATGAAGGTAAGATGGGTCTTGCTATAGGTAAGGGTGGCTCTAATATAAAATCTTTACAAAACATTCTAAAACGAAATGTTGAACTAGTTGAATACTTTGATGATCCAATAAAATTTTTAAAAAATATTTTAAATCCTAAATTTGTGAACGAAGTAAAACTTGATACAAAACCAGATGGCTCATCACAGGCAACAATAATCGTTGATCATGGTAAGAAAGGCTTGGTAGTTGGTCGTGATGGACGTAATGCTGAAAAGGCTAGATTATTTGCTAAAAGATATTTTGATATTTCAAGTGTTCTAATAAACAGTCCACAAGTAGCACAATTGGAGATGTAATATTTGGCAAAATCACCACTTGGTTTGTTTGCAGGCAGAATTTTGAAGATGAAGAAGAAACGTCAGCGGTGGTCAATATCAACATATAAACGAAGAGAATTAGGTTTGAATAAAAAATCCAACCCACTAGGAGGTGCTCCCCAAGGAAGGGGAATTGTTTTGGAAAAAACAGGTATCGAGGCAAAACAACCAAATTCTGCTGTTAGAAAATGTGTACGTGTTCAATTAATAAAGAATGGAAAAACTGTAACAGCATTTTTACCACGAGATGGTGCAATGAACTTTATTGATGAACATGATGAAGTACATATTGAAGGCATGGGTGCTACTCAGGGTGGTGCCATGGGAGATATTCCCGGAGTGCGATACAAAGTGTTTAAAGTAAATGGAACATCACTAAAACAATTAGTAACAGGTAAGAAAGAAAAACCAAGAAGATAGAAAAATGACAACACATGGACTTTTGCTCTTTAGAAAATGGGATATGTCTCAAATAGAAATAAAAGATGTTGGTCTTAAAACTGCTATATCTCTAAAAGAAACAATATTACCAATGGATTTTGGACGTTCAGCATTAAAGCGATTCAATAAAGCTGATGTTAACATTGTTGAACGATTAGTAAACAAAATGATGCACTTTGGCAAAAAATATGCCAAAAATACTGGCAGGATGGCAGGAAAAAAAATTCATGCCTACAATGTTATAAAAACTGCCTTTGAAATAATTTATCAAAAAACAGGGAAAAATCCCGTTGAAATTTTAGTTCGTGCTGTTGAAAACTCTGCACCAAATGAAGACACTACTCGAATTGTGTATGGTGGAACAGTATATCATGTGTCTGTAGATGTGCCACCATTAAGAAGAGTTGATCTAGCATTGAGATTTATTGCTGATGGGGTAAAAGAATCCACATTTTCTAATCCAAAAGCAATCGAAGAGTATTTGGCTGAATATCTAATTATTTCAGCTAATAATGATCCTGCTGCTCCTTCTATTAAGAAAAAAAATGAATTGGAGCGAATAGCTCAAGCATCTAGATAATTAAATCAAATAGCCCGGCCCGGACTCGAACCGAGGTCAAAGGCTCCAGGGGCCCCCATGCTTGCCACTACACTACCGGGCTTCAAACACAAGTAAAAAAATTAGAATATAATTATATCATTCTTGACTCATTAATCGCAGTAGCATAATCACAATCTGCTTTTAATCTCATATATGCAATAAGCCTATAATGAATCGAGTACATATTATCCTCTTTGATAATAACTCCTTTCTGTAATAATGATGCTAGTCCCCGTGACAATTCTAAAATTTTAAAATTATTTTTATGACATACCTCATCACGCTTTTTTTGATATTGTTTTACGCTGAATGTTAAGTCATCAATTTCTAAAATTAATGGCCAGACAACTTTCTCCCAAACAGTTCTTCTATTTTGCGTTGATGCCGCATACTTGCCTTTTTCACTCAACATTAATAATATGATTTTAGACTGTTATAATTCGTGTCCTATAAGGAGATTGCAAAATCATTAGAACTTTTAGAAAAGGATTGGGATATAGATTCAATAATAAAAGATTTTCATTTAGGAAGACGTGATGATGTTTCTGAAAATTCTATAAAAATAAGGGATGTTGTATTTCATATCCCATTTTTAACTAAAATAAAAAAATTTATTCTTTGGAAATGTTATTGGCCAGATTGTTCAAACTGCTGTACAAGGCAAGGTAGACTTCCTTTAACTTCCCATGACTTGATAACAATTGGAACCGGAATGAAATATCAAAAAACATCCGATTTCATAAAAAATGAAACAGTAATAGCTACTTGGCAGGAAGCAAGCCCTGGAGGTGGCTCCACTACACTAACTAGTATTAATTTGAAACGAAAGGTAGATGAAACAGAAGCAGATGACGGCACTCATGTAAAATGCAGATTTCTAGATGAAGAAGGTGCTTGTGGCATTCACCCAACACGGCCTGGAGTTTGTTATCTATATCCATTTTCAACGTGGTTACAAAATGAAAAGGGTAGTGCAAGAGTTCACGCTACTTTTCAGTTTACTGGCGACTGTCCAGGTTTTTATCTTGACGATTCAATTGATTCCATGAAAGAAATTTTACAAGAATATTCTGAAATAATATATGATTACAACACAAAGTCTAGTGGAACTATGCGAGAAGGACTAGGTTCAATAAGTTTAGGTTAAGCTTTTGCGACTTTCATCAAGTCACGCATGTGAATTTCCATTCCAAATCTTTCTTCGTTCTTTTTCATGTATCTAAATATGGAAAGAACCTCAAAGAGAGACTTTATGATGCTGAAATTTTTGTGAATTTTTTTTCTGATGAAATTGAAAACCTTGCCATATATCTTGAAATACTCATCAACCTCTTTTTCATAACTTTCATTATCGCCAAGATTTTTTACAAAAATGTCTACGCATTTCATACTTGGAATAATTCCTTCACCCAATAATGGATAGACAGTTCCAATTGATTCGCCTACTCCAACAACTTTTCCTTTGTAAAATGGTTTGCATAGGTTTGGGGTTGCCAGTCTGAGTGGTCTTCCAACAGTTTTTGTAATCTTTCCACCATACTTTTTGAAAAACTTGTCAGTCTCTACAATGTGTTGTTTGTGGTAATCTCCTGCGCCAACATGTGCTGTTTTTTCACTCATTGGAAAGTACCAAAAGTAACCTGACATTCCTGGAAATGGCTTTATGTAAAAGTCATCAAAGGGAACCTTGTCCTTGTATTCAATTTTGTATTCATATGTTGGCACGAAAAAATCCTGTTCTAGCTTTGGTAGATACATTCTGTAGAAACCTGTACAATCTACTATGATGTCGAACTCCTTTTCTAGGTCTTCTAGCTTTGGTGCTACTCCATAGTGGACGGTACAGTCTTTGATAAAATTCTTGATCAGGCCCATTTTGTTGTATGTGCACAAGCCATGCAATCCAATCTGGAATCGTTTCTGGTTGTGTATATCAACATTCATGGTTTTACCATCATGTATAACATATTTTTCAAAATCAATTCCAACCTTGTCGCACAGTTCGATCATAGTACTTTTGATGGTTCCCCAGGCGCAGATGGAGTCGTGTTTTTTGTCTTCCATTCGCTCAAAACCAACAACCTCGTGATCGTCTTTTAGTCTGGCCATGAGGTACGAGCCGGCCACTCCCATTCCACAAACCGCGATCTTCATTACAGATCAAACTTATTTTAACAAAATAAATACCATATCTATTCGATTAGTATTGCTGGTTTGAAAGGCCTTGCATGCCTTGCCTTTCCTTTTGGATCATAAATTCCTGAATCATTCTCAGAATACACTTGCAAGTCTACCCCAAAGTCACTTTTAGCTAGACTGATTAACTCTTTTGAAATCAATGACTTTTCATCAAATTCTTTTGTCGCTAGTTTAGTTTTTCTAATTTCAGTTGGGACTGATAAAATATCCTTGATTGTCTTTTGAACAAAGTCAGGATTCTTTTTAATGTCAGCAGTCTCTGGATTTGCAATCAACTCCTTCATAATACTGCCCATATTGGTTTGACCTGCCATCACTTTTTCTAAAATGAAATGATATGCCTTTAATTTGAAGGAATCAGCTGTATAGATAGTAATTTTATTTGGAGTAATTTTTGTAACCTTGAGAATGTTTGCAATATCATCCATTATTCCTTTGAGTAATTCTTCAGATTGAATTGCATTAGGATCGATAACATCTGAAACACTTGGCCAGCTAGACTGCGATACTAAACCAGAGTGACCAAGTTTTTCCCACATTTCTTCTGCTATGTGCGGGGCAAATGGCGAGAGCATTAAAACTCTATACGATAAAATTTTGTGAAGAATTCCAGAGATATTTGTTCTTTGTTTTGATTTTGTTCTTTTAAGATACCACTGCAACTCAGAATCAAAGTCAAATAAAATATGATGTAATGCTTCTCTTAACCTAATCTCATCCATGGATTTACCAGCATTTAAGACTAAATTTTGTAATATACCATGTATCCATTTGTCTTCTGGTTCTAATTCTGGAAATTTTTCCGCTTTAGTTTTGGTACAGTCTTCATACATAGATGCAAGTTTGTTTTTAATTCCCTTGATTGCTTCAACGTTAAAATCAGCATCTTGTAATAATTCGGCAGAAATTAAAATTGTTAGACGTATTGGATCAGCACCATATTTTCTTACCGCTTCCCTCAACGGAATGATATTTCCCATACTCTTTGACATTTTTTTGCCATCCATCAATACAGAACCATTTACAACAATTTGTTGAGGCCAATTATTCTCTGGAAATATTGCAACATGATTTAGTACAAAAAACGTCAAGTGGTTTGGAACCAAATCACGTCCTGAATGTCTTGAATCGACTGGATAAAAGTAAGAAAATTCAGCTCTTATTTCTTCAACGATATCTTTTGGAACTCCAGATACATCGGAGCTACCAATCCCCAAAAACACATAATCGAAAAATTCCTTGGATAGCTTCTCAGCTGATATCACACCAGCATTGACAAATTTTGCAATGATGTAATATGCCATGTATATTACAGAGTCTGACAAGCTTTCAACAATCCATTCCTTATTCCATGGAAGCTTTGTTCCAAGACCATGTTGTCTTGCACAAGCTCGCTCATGCAACCAGCCAATTACATAATTAAATTCAGGACGAATATGTTGTGGCAAAATACTCATTCCATCAAGACATTTTGTAGCTTTTTCCTTCCAATCTTTGTCTCCATAATTTAGAAACCATTGGTTAGTTAGAATCTTTACAACACATTCAGCTCCACAACGACATCTTACAGGTGAATTTGTTAATTCCAATAAAATGTCTGAGTATTTTTTCTCAGCTAACCATTCCTTGATGGAGTCTTTAGCTTCAGAGACCTTTTTTCCTGCAAACTGCTCGGTGTTTTGTTTTAGTATACCACCGTAGAACTCTTTTCCATAGATTTCTTCAGTTGCCTCTTCAAGCTTTGGGTCATTTTGGTCCTTTATGCCAAGCTTTTCAACTGCTTCCTTTGCAGGAATCTCTCCATATCCCTCAGTTTCTATAATCGAAATGGGCTTGATTAGCTGCAATTCCAAACCTGGCGGCTGATTTTTTTTAAAATCAACTAGGGCCTGATAGTCAAATGGTGCATGAGCTGGAACTGACATTACCAATCCCGTTCCAGTCTGTGATTCCACAAAGCTAGCTTCTAGCATTGGAATCTTTTCGTTTCTGTGTGGTAAAGTTATCTCTTTTCCAACTAGCTCAGAACCAGAAATCTCACCATCATAAGTAATTTTTCTATCCAAAAACTCTAGCTTGCGTGCACATTCTGCACTAACAATCCATTTTTCACCATCTACGGAAATTTTCTTGTAACTAGTCTTTGGATTAACCCAGAGATTTGTAACTCCAAAGAGTGTTTCTGGTCTTAGAGTTGCAGTTGGAATAATGTAACCATCAAAACTAAATTTAATCAGAATATACTCTGTAAAACCAGGTTCTACATCTCCCATAGTATCATGTTGTGAAACAGGATTTTGGTCCTTTGGACACCATCCCACAGGATGCGAACCCTGAATGATTAGATTCTTTTCTTTTAGCGTATTGATTTGCCATTCTATGAATTTTTGGTAAGCAGGATCAATTGTAGTAAATTCTCTTCTCCAATCAATAGAATAGCCCATCTCAATCATTCCTTCTTTGATTTCTTGGTGGAAATAATTGGCAATCTTTATTGGTTCTACAAATGTTTTGATTGCCTCATCGGGAACATTATAGATGTTTTTTAGTCCATCAATAATTTCTGTATCGCCAGCCTCAACTCGTTTTGACATACCAAGAATGGGCGTACCAGTGTAGTGAAATCCCATTGGAAATAATACATTAAATCCCTTCATTCTCAAATATCTAGAATGAACATCTGTAATCGTGTATGTTCTACCGTGGCCTATATGCTGTGGTGAGTTTGGGTAAGGATATGCCACAGTTATGAATTTTTTTTCTTTATTGTTAGAGTCAGTTTCATGATCATTATTTTCTAACCATTTTTTTTGCCACTTTCTATCAATAGCGTTCCAATCTATCTCCATAATTTTACACTTCCAAAACCATTGATTTTACTTTCTCTATTGCATCATTTTTTTTAGATTTGTCTTTTCCTCCTCCCTGAGCAAACCTTTGGTTCCCTCCACCAGCTCCTCCAAGTACTTCAGATACAATTTTGGCAATATACCCTGCTTTTTTGTCCTTTGCAGCTTGATCACCTGAATAAATTATTGCTCGAATTTTATCTCCATCTTCAAAAACACCACAATAAACCATCCATGGATCTTTTTCGATTAGTTTTTCTCCAAAGCTAATATGAAAAAATTCACCATATTGATCACTCATTGTGCAGCAGAAGTTTGGTTTTCCAGACTCTGTAATATCAACAATAATTTCATCTACAATGCTTGTGCCAATTTTACTTTGAGTTATACTCTCAACTAAAATTGGGAACTTTTCTCTTAATTCTTGTTTTTGTTCCTGCCTTTTTTCTTTTAATTCCGTTTTGTCTTTTAATTCCACTGATTTTTTTATCAAGTCATCATCATGCTGTTTAACATAATCTATAGCAGTTCCTCCTGAAACAAACTCAATTCTCACTACACCGTCTTGGATCCTTTTTGTTCTTGTAATTTTTATTAGTTCAATCTCACCTGTTTTCTTAACATGTGTTCCACCACATGCCTCTATGTCGAAATCCTCAATTGAGACAATTCTAATTGATTTTACTGGAACAATTCCTCCTTGATATATTTTAAATCCATATTTTTGCTCAGCAGTTCCTCTATCAAAATTCTCAATTGTTACCGGCATGTTTTTCTCAACTGCAGAATTAGCTAACTTCTCAATTTTTGTAATTTCATCATCAGTCAAAGCGGAATGATGTGTGATGTCTAGCCTTGCATGATCTTCCTCTTTAAATGCGGAATGCTGCCAAACCCACGATCCTAAAACGTTTCTGGAGGATGAATTGAGAATATGAGTGCTGGTATGATTTTTTGTGATACCATCTCTTCTTTTTGAATTAACAACACATGATACAGTATTACCTTCTTTTGGAATACCGTTTTTGAGTTCATGCACTATAATATTGCCATGTTTGCTTACATCAACAACTTCAAATTTTCCAATCGTTCCGTGGTCTGGTTCTTGCCCACCGCCTCTTGCATAAAATGAAGTTTTATCCAACACTACATACTTGTCAAAGGATTTTAGGATCTTTGCATCAAACTCTTTTGGATCATCCCCATAATACAAAAGTTCAGTTTCAGGCAATCCTTCTAATGAGACTTGATCTTGTTCTTTTTGCTTCTTTGATTGATGCAATTGAGACAATTTGCTATAAAATGTGGATGGAATATCAGAAATCACCTTCATTTCTTTTAGATAATCAGGTGTTACGCCATCAGATTCGTACAGTCTAATCAAGTCATCAACTGTTGGCTTTTGATTTAATTTACTTACAATTTTTTCCATTCTTAATTTTGAATTTTCATATCTACCAGACTCAATTCCAATTATTGTCTTGATATCTTCACGTGTTTTTTCTAATTCAGGATACATGTTTTTAAGATAATCTATTTGTGCATCAACAATCTCATTCATGTCTAATTTTAGCGACAATCTATCCATTGTAGATATAATTCTTCGAAGCATCATTCGAAGATTGTATCCTCCGCCAACATTGCTTGGCAAAGCACCATCTGATATTGCAAAAATTAGCGTTCTTATATGATCAACAATTAGATAAATTCCCTCAACTGGAATTATAATTTTATTAATCTGCTCATCTGAAAGACCAGCTGATTTTATCGCATTTTTTCTAACTTCAGATAAATCACTAAATCGTTCTAGATGTTTTGCAATTTTAGTAAAGTATGTAACTAAAAGCTCGTCATTTTTATCAATTCCTGCTTGCTGCAGTAGATTGTTAGTGATAGGTCCAAAGCAACAATCATACGCAGTTGGTGTTCCCATTGTAAGCCAAGCAAATCTCTCTAGACCTGCTCCCATATCGATAATTTGTTGGTCTAATGTTTTGTAGTTTGATAAATCTCCTTGAAATTCAGTAAATACTGCATTACCAAGCTCTAATCCTTTTACAAAAAATTCTAAAGAAGAGCCAAACGAACCACCGCCTTCCCACACATCTTCTACAAAGACAACTTCTTTTTTGTCAACTCCAAATTGTTCCGTAACTAATCTGTAATCCAAATCAATACATTCATCTTTCCAGTATCCATGAGAATTTGGAATACTATGCTGTCCAATCATACAGAAGCTTGAAAAGTGTCGTCCAGTAATACCAACATTTTCTAAATCTTTGAATCTGAGACAAGTCTGTGGAACGACGAGTGGGTTTGCAGGAAATTCAAAGACAACTTTACTTCCCATCACTCTCTGAAAGTCAACTATTGATGCAATTGTAAAATATAGGTCATCACGCCATCTGCAAACAACAGGATATCTATTCACAGACGTATGTCCATTTTTTACAAAAAATGATTCAACTTCCTTCCATGCTTGAGTATAATCAAATCTTTTTGCTGTTGGCGGATTTCCAATAAATGAATACGTATCGTCAGAATGATCAGGACAGTTTACACGATTCTCATCCATGGTCCAATAGAATCGCTTGCATGTTACGCATGATTTGCGCTCAAATCTTTCATCTTCAAATAATTTTACCTTGTAGTATCGTTCAGGATCAGTAGAAAATTTTGAAAGAATCTCTTTTTTATCCATTTGAAGTGTTTTCGACCGACCGATATTAAGAATTGCCGATTATAATAAATTAAATAGAATACTTCCAAATTTAGTTATGCTTGGACTTCGCAAAAAAGGTCTAAAAGAAGGCGATTTTGTTTTTGCTAGACAACCAGATGGTGAATACAACAAAATAATTTTTGGTGCAGTTACTGGTGTTCAGGGTACAAAAATTGGAGTTAACGGAATTATAATTAATCCAGTAGGACTAAAGAATAAAATTGAACAAGGTAAGGCGGGCTCCAGATCTATTGAAATTTTAAAAAATCCAAATCCCGACAATTGTATTCAGATGCTAATTTATCGTATTGAACATGATAACTTTAACGAAATTATAGATCTGGATAAACAACAAGTTTTAGAAATTCCAAATAGAGTGTACGCGACTTTAAATGAATGGATTACTGAATCTTTATCTGAATTGATAAATAATGTACTTTCCCTCCCACCAGGATCTGAGAGGGATGAAGCAAAACGTATTCTAAAGCAGCGGAGGGACACATTGTTCGACAAGAGTGTAAAGAGTACACTCTATTCAGTTTGCCGAAGTCTGAAAATCCTAAATTAAATTACAATTTGTTGTAATTCTCCATAGTTTTATATTATCCACTCCGAAAAAAACGGTACTATGGAATATGTTTACGCTGCATTAATGCTTCATAAGCTAAAGAAGGAGATTACTGAGGAAAATGTCACTTCAATAGTAAAAGCATCTGGTACAGAAGTAAACGAGGCAAAAGTGAAATCGCTTGTAGCATCTTTGGCTGATGTTAATATTGAAGATGCAATAAAGGCCGCTCCAGTTGCAGCTGCAGCAGCTGCACCAACAGCAGCACCAGCAGAAGGTGGTGAGGGTAAAAAAGAT
Source organism: Marine Group I thaumarchaeote (assembly GCA_013390375.1). Taxonomy (GTDB): domain Archaea; phylum Thermoproteota; class Nitrososphaeria; order Nitrososphaerales; family Nitrosopumilaceae; genus Nitrosopelagicus. Next base: position 11,723 of record JACATA010000013.1, on the reverse strand, counting down.
GAAAAGAAAGATGAAGCGGCAAGTGGTAAATCTGAAGAAAAGGCGATGGAAGGACTTTCATCCTTATTCGGTTAAATTCTATATTATAATCAAATCTAGATCTATCTCTGTATTCAATGTTATTTACTAGACAGTTGATGTAATTGTATTGGTTGAATTTTCAACTCCAATCGAGATGTTCATCTATATTTTAGATCTTTTTGGAACAATGGCATTTGCAGTAACTGGTGCATTCAAAGCAATTGAGAACAAAGCTGATATTGTTGGCATAATCATTTTGGCTACTATTACTGGTGTTGCAGGTGGTACTATTCGTGACGTAGTATTAGGAAAATCACTTCCAAATTCGTTGATTGATCCATCATATGTTATAATTACCGTAATTACCGGGATTATCATATTTCTTTTACATTCTCGACTTCGTAAACATTGGAATCTTTTTTTAAAATTTGATGCAATAGGTCTTGGTGTTTTTACTGTAATAGGCGCCACATTTGCATACAATTTATTTGGAATGAATCTTCTTATCATTATTCTTGCTGGAATGCTCACTGCCATAGGTGGGGGTATACTTAGAGATATTTTCGTGAATCAAACTCCAATAGTATTTGTAAAGGAATTTTATGCTAGTGCAAGTTTTATCGGGGTGATAGTATTTTATTTTGTTTTAATGTTTAGTGACCAACTTTATGTTGCAACTATTTTTGGAATAGTAATTACTACGGGTTTAAGATTGGTTGCAATGAAATACAATTGGAATCTACCGAAAGTTAGAGGCAGTATTTAATTTGCTAGTGACGATTTCTCCATTGATATCTATATTTCTCTTCAAATAGATCTTTCGTAATCTCATCTGTTTTTAGGAGTTTTTCTCTATATTTTTTTGAAAGACAGTTTTTACACAAACAATCACTATCGTTGATCTGATCCTTTGATAATTTTGGTAAACTAGCACACCAACAAGTATTAGCATCTTCTTCACAGATAAACGAACTTCCACATTCGGAGCATTTTTTTTCCAATTTACCTTACCTCTAATCATCCGTTAACCTAAAAGAAATTAAATGTCATAATCATCCTTGATACCACCTTTTTGCTGATTTTCAACTGCATCGGCCTTTGCATCTAATTCACTTAAATCTCCAAATTTATGATATGTTAGTTTTTCCAGAGTATGGATAACACTTTTTGCTGCTCTATACTGTGGAATGTTTGGTTCCAAAAGTTCTCCATACAATCCCATCCCATTAATTCCATTAAGCTTCGCATATCCCAATATGAGTCCATTAAATCCTGTGATAACAGATTCCTGCGGTGTAGTCTCTATACCAAGGCCTCTGATTTGTTCTAGTAGACTTTTCGATGTAGTTGTAACATATGTTGTTGGATGTTTTCCAAACTGTCTACTGGTGTGGAACCCACCAAACGTGTAGATGAATTTTGCATCATATTTTTTAGCTATATCAATTACATCTTGACATAGTTCATTTAGTTCATCATTTTGTTGTGGTTGTCCTGAGCCACCTCCAAATACTATGAAATAATTACTAAATCTGTATTCCCACTTTTCTTCAGGTATCTCTATGAAGCCACCCATATCGTAAACATATGGTGGTCTAGTAGATTTTACATGGCGGAATGGAGTAGTGCCTAATCTCCTGTTAATAAAATTAACAACTATATTTGCAACGTTGCCCATATCCTGCATCGCAGCTATTACTATGGGTTTTTTTATTTCTGGTTCTACCCTATTTATGAATTCCAAGCTAACTATGACTTAGTATGTTTAACACTTTATTAGGAATATCTTTTAGTCTAGAAACTCCTAACGTTCTCTCAAATCCCAGGTATTTCAAATTTGTTGCAATTATTGTAGCGTTACGTATATCTCTGCCAACTCCAATTGCAACCATTTTAATTCCAATGGATTTGAATGATTTAACCATAGAACGAGCTGCAAATGCGTCAGATGGTTCTCCGTCAGAAAGTGTCAAAAAAATATCTGGTTTTTTAGAATATAAAATAGGATACAGCTTATCATAAACTTCAGCTAAAGGCGTTCCGCCATTTGCTGGAATTTGCGCAAGCCTTTTTGCACACGAATTATTCCATTTAAGGTCATCTGGTTTGATAAGCCAACACATTACCTGTCTTTCAGTAGTGTTGAATGCGTATACTGAAAATTTGATCTTCAGAAAAGCCAAAACTTCACACAAGGCTATAGTAGCTTTTTTGTAATCTATTTGTTGATCAGCGATACTAGATGAGTGATCAAGCAGAATTACAATGCGTGTTCTAATTGATTTCTTTAAATCTCTAATAAATGGTCGGTCATATCCTTCGAGATAAGCGTCATTGTCAAATTCATCTCCTGTTAAAAAGTGATATTCCTTCCATCCAGTTTTCCATTCTTTAAACTTGGCTTTCAAATTATTGATCAAGTCTTGGTCATAAATTTTAGTCTCATCAACGTTAGATTGATCTGGTATTTGGATACCAATAGATTTTGTATCCAAACCTTTTTTCTCGTTTTTCTTATTTTCTGTTTTTATTACTTTGAATTCATCAAGAACAGTTTTCCCTTCTAGAACAGTTTTTGAATCAAATTTGCTAAAATCTTTCCCCCTTGATTTTGTAACTTGTTTCATTGCTTTAACAAAATCATTAGGGGTTATTGCTATTCCAGGACCTTTTAGAGGAACTGATAATGGAATAGAAATCAAAGCGTCCAAATCTAAAATCTTTAAAATTTCTGGGATCTTGGATTCAATCCACGTTGTATCGTGATCTTTTTTAATTGCCTCATCAAGAACGTGTTTTGCAAATTCCACTGCTTTTGCAACCTTGTTAAATTGGCTAGGCTGCATTTCTCCCTTAATATCTCCAAACAAGAAATATTGATAGAATGCTTCTACTGCTCTAGCCTTCCCAAAAATAGAGCTAAGATTAGCTCTGGACAGCCACATGTTTGTATAATTGAATATTAATTCCTCAACCATCCCTCTCCAAATTTTTATTCCTAGTAGTTCGATCCTGCGCGTCTCTATCGCATTTAAAATAAAACCATAGGCATGATCATTGCTAAGGATTTTTTGGCAATGCTTCAATCGCATTGCTTCATACCAAATTGAAGCCCTAAACTGTCGGTATTTTTGAAAACCGTCTCCATAATACTGCTCATTTGGAATTAATAGCACTCTTTTTTCTTTTAATCTAGTTTCATTCTGTCTTATTTTTGTGAATTCTACAGTTACATTTTCTTTTCCAGACCAGCATCTTACAAGAAAAGTAGCAATATCAATTAAAGTGTCATTTTGTAGTTGAAGAGATTGCATTAGCTGCCAAACATTGAGGTGATAATATCATTTACTTTTTGAAATTCTACGTTTCCCCATTGGGAGTAAACATTTCCAAAAACAATCTTTGCAGACTGTTTTGCTGAAACTCCACCTTCTAGTAATTTTGCAAATGCAATAGTTTCTCTAATAGATGGAGAATAGTACAGTTCTTCAACAGCAGATGCTTGTCGTAATGTATTTGCAAGTTTGATTCCTAGTAAAACCTCAGATTCGGTTGGGTTTTTTACATGTTTTTTGATTATCTGATATTCAACATCTTCAGGAGGATAATCTAACCTAATTCTAACTGGGAATCTGCTTAGAAGCTGTGGTGGAAGTTCCTTTGTTCCAACTTGCGTAAGAGGATTAATTGTTGCAATCACAAACCATGAATCTTTTGCTTTAATAACTCGGCCATCAGATTCTTTGAGAACGATCTGTCTACGATCATCAAGCGCTTCATCTAATCTTAACAAGACGTCTGCTTCTGCAGCATTAATTTCATCAAGGTATAAAATATTCCCTTCTCTCATTGATTTTACTAAAATTCCTTCATCAAAACCAATGTTTCCCTCGATCAAGTTCTTGGTTCCTATTAGGTGACTTTCCCTTGTTCGAAGACTAAAATTGATTGATTTTAATTCTATTGATTTTTGTGTTGCATATTCTCTTACCAATGAAGTTTTACCAGTTCCTTTTGGCCCAATAATCAAAACAAACAATTCTTTTTCAAATGCCTTGTCTATAATACCAATTGAGTTATTCCAATCAAGGTAAGTTGATTGCTCGCTTCCTTTTACTGACTGCTCGCTTTGGTCCAACAAAGTAACATCTTTCGTTTCTATACTTTATTTAAGACTAATTCGGCCGATATTTTTTATACATAAGATATGAGGCTAATTTTGAGCGTTATCTTGTGTAATTATTATAGATAAAATCAGATTAAAAAAAAGAAGTTTAGAGGGTTATTGTTGAAGTGCCTCTGTTTGTGGTTATTTTTTGTCCTTGCAAAGAAGGTTGTGAAACAACAGGGATATCTTTGACCAACATTGTTGCAGTTCCCCTCTTAGTAACTAGGACTGTTGTAGGACCAGCTAATTGTAATCGCTGTTCTTGTGCAATCTGGGCTTCTGGTGAAAGACCATGTCCAAATACACCGAGTGCTTTCTTAAGAGCTGTTCCTCTGTTTGTGGTTAATTTTACCATGACATAATATTTTTTTTGTTTATCATATATTGTGGTAAGCTTCAATTATGATATTGCATGTATACAGCTTACTTTTCATAGTATATGCCTGAAACTCCGTTAGCCCACATACCAATCCAGAAGTCTCCACCTCTTGATGATTACATTATTTTTTATTACGTATAGAAATATAATTTTATGTGGAATACGAAAAAGTAGCAGAAAATTTCCTGGAACTTGCTAGTTTCCAGAGACTACGTATACTAATCAAGCTTGTAGAGAGAAGTCGCAAAAGGCTCGAACCATTGGCTAAAGAGCTAGATGCGACAAAGCAGGAAGTTCATAGAAATTTAATACGGTTAGAACATAGTGGCCTAATCTCAAAGGACAAGGAAGGAAGATACGCATTGACTACTTTTGGTCGTGTCACATGCCTACAGCTACCTACTACATTGTTCTTATCACAACATTTGGATTATTTTGAAGATCATGATTTTGGCAATATTCCCCACAAGTATATCATGAGATGTGGTCAGCTAGCATTTGGCACACGTATCAAAGGCATTACAAAAACCCTCGAAAAATGGAAAGACATCTACAAAAATGCCGATGAATATATTTATGAAATTTTGTCAGAGATACCAGGAGATCTTTTTGATCCTCTTATAAAAAAAGTAAAAACTGGCGTCAAATTTCAATATATTGTTTCAGAACATGCGAGTGTTCCTCAAGGCAGAAAAGCGGAACTAAAGAAATCAGGCTTTTACAAACTAATTGAAAATGGACTAATTGAAAGAAAGATGAGAAAATTTGTTACAGTAATTATTGTTTTAAATGAAAAAGAGGCATGTGTCTGTTTTCCTAATCTTAACGGAGAAGCTGATCTCACTGAAATGTTTTATGGTAACGATTATCAGTTTCATGAATGGTGCATTGATTACTTTAGAGATCGTTGGTCTGACGCTGACCTCTTTATAGAAAGTAAATTAAAAGAATAATGTAATTAATGAAGACTAATTCTTTGAAAACGTGGCTATTTTTGCAAATGATTCATCAAGAGTCTTATGAAGAGATTTTTCCCACTCTTCAAATCCCTCAGGTTCCTTGGGATAGTTTCCATAGTGCTCAACCAACCATTGGTTTTGTTGTGATGTATATTTTAGTCCGTTAGCAACTGTCTTGTTCATAGCGCCACGGATAATCATTCCCAGTTTGCTAAGCCCTGAAAAATCTGGGTGTTCTCCTTTGCTAATAGCTTCAACGTCAACATTTCCCAAAAAGTGTTTCATACCATAACTGATCTGTTCGTTAGTTAATGTCTGAACTAGTCTTCTGAAAAGTTCTAGTCCAGCAGTCTTGTAACCATATTCTTTAATAAAGTCAAGATGATATTGCCATAATCCTTTTTCTGTGACATCGTTCGCCTCAATTGCGTCTACAACATTTTTACCGAGAATGGTACCTGCAATTAAGGCTGGACCTATTCCTCCAGCATCAATAGGCTTGGGCATCCATGCAGAATCTCCAACTAATATGTAACCTCCAGAAACCATACAGTCATTTTGTCTTCTCACAGAAACTTGGAACACTCCTGTATTGTTGTTAATATCTTCTGGATCTTGTGACAATTTTGCATTCTTAATTGCCTTATTTCTTTGAAGATACTCTTCCATCAATGACGCAAGGTTGTCATTTTTTCCAAGTCTCTTATTTCTCTGGTCTAAAATTGATTTTTCAACACCCAGTCCTATGTTTACCTTGTTGTCAGCCTTTGGAAAGACCCATGCATATCCTCCAGGCGCAATGTCTTGGTCTAGGTGAATGATACAAAAGTCTGGATCAAAGTCTGTTAGATCTTCCTCGCCCTTGTCAAAATACATAATGTGTCTGCCCGTTGATTCTAGATCACGCCTCTCAATTTTTTTCTCAATTTTGGTGGAGTTTTCGAGCTGGTTTCTAAGCATTGACGTAACTCCAGTTGCGTCCACTATGACCTTCGCCGTTTTTTTGTATGGCTGTTTTGTTTTATTATTGATACCTTGAACTCCTATCACTTGTGGTCCATCATAGATTAGACCTGTAAGATTAATTTCAAAATCAAAGTTAACTCCCATCTTTTTGGTCCTTGCATTTTGAATTTCCGGTAGTTTTTGGCGATTAAGCATGTAACCATCCCCATCAAACGGAATTGCAGTCTCCTTATCTGGTGAGAATGCCATTACTCCTTTTACATCATGTTCAATCTCTGGAGATGTCCAGGGAACTTTTATCCTCTCTGTCATGAAATCGACTGCTTCTTTTGAACAAGCATCACCGCATGTCCAACCAGGATTTGATTTTCGTCCAGGGAACATCTCCGAATTTCTGTCAATTGAAAGAATGGACAAATTTTGATTAGAATAATATGAGATTGACTGAGCTGCAACTGTTCCAGTCAGCCCGCCGCCTGCTACAATTACGTCATAATCAGCATCCATGGTTTTAGACTCTCGTAACTTTATTTAAAATAACACTAAAAGCATCTTCAAGTTTTATCATTATTCTCATTTAATAATTTTCTGTAAGCGTCAGGCATCTCTTTTTTTACATATGTCGGTGTGTAAATTGCAATTCTGATAGGAGCCTTTTCTTCAAGTGTTAGAATTTTTTTTACAAGGTTTTGCTTTGAAAATCGTATATACAGAGTTGATTCAAAAATTTGCTCTTCAATATTTGTTAACAGTTCGTTCATTGTATCTCTGGGAATAAGTGAAACAAGTTTTTTGATAAACTGGTCTGCTCTTTTCTTTTTAACCTCCACATGTAACATCAAAATAGGATTTCCAAAATGCCCAGAAAGCTCTTGTTTTGTTATTTCCTCCCTTTCGATGGCAAACAAATCATTTAGAGGATCAGCTATTTTTTGAAAATCTTCAGTAGCATGTAATATCAAATCTATTTTAACCACAGTGTTTCTTGTCATATTTAGATAGAAATTTGATATCTTAATCTAAGCCTGGAGAAGAGCAACTTCTTCTTCCGAAGTCCTAAGCAATCTGACTTTTTCCAAACCAACATGCCTAACGCGAATTATCTTTTTTGTGGCAGCCATAATATCTGAGTTAATCTTTCCATAACACGCTGCTTGGGCGAATTCATCAATTGTCATTTGCGGAACTATCCTTTCTATTTGTTTTTTTGCTTCTAATCTTAATGCGCGTTTTCTAGAGGTATTAAGTTCTCTATGACTGAGAATTAAGATTTTGATTCTGAATATTTGTCCGTCTTTGGTCTTTGTATCTATAATAAAATTAATCCTAGAAGATCCACGTCTAATCAAGCTTCGTAAAAATTCTTTCGCATATTCATATCTCTTAAAAATTGTGGTGGCCTTTTCATCAGTTACTTTGTTAATTTTAAAAAATAGTTTGTATTGATGTTGTGATGGGTCACCCTTCAAAATATCAAATAATGTAACTTCTATCACTCTTCCTATAGCAGTCTTGTCATTTGTTATCGGAATATATGCTACAGGTACATTGTTAAATGAATCAGGTGCCAAAACCGTTATCCATCTTTTTTCTTTCCACTTGTCTTTGATTTTTCGTGTTTTTCTAACCAATTACTATCGCCCTCTGATTCCAAAATATAAGTTGTACTGCATTCAGATTATTTTTTTGCCCATGTATTTTTGTAAAACATTTGGAATGTTTACATGTCCGTCTTTGGTTTGCAAGTTTTCCAATATTGCAACCATTGTTCGTTCAGTAGCAACAAGGGTACTGTTTAAGGTGTGAATGTATTTTGTATCTTCGTTTGTTTTATCCCTAAATCTAATTTTCAGTCTTCTAGATTGATAATCGAGGCAATTTGAGCACGAAACTACTTCTCTGTAAGCATTTTGGCCTGCCATCCATACCTCTAAATCATATGTTTTTGCGGAAATCTTTCCCATATCACCACTTGATAAAAGAACTACCTTATGTGGAATCTCAAGCTTTTGAAAAAATTCTTCTGTGATGGCAATCATATTTTCATGTTCATTCCAAGAATCTTCAGGTTTTGAGAAAACAAACTGTTCTATCTTTTCAAATTGATGAACTCTGAAAATTCCCTTTTGATCTTTTCCATGTGCACCTGCCTCTTTTCTAAAGCATGGGCTAATAGCAGCGTATCTAGCAGGGAGTGAATTTCCATCTAATATCTCATCAGCAAACATTGAAACCATGGCATGCTCAGACGTACCAATTAGATAGAGATCTTGATCTTCAATCTTGTAAATAACGTCTTCAAAGTCATCTAATATTACAGCACCCTCCATCGCCTTTCTATTAATCATGTACGGTGGTTGGGACATGGTATATCCCTTTTCAGATAAAAAGTCCAAGCCAAACTGAATTAATGACTGGTTTAGCTTTACTAAATCACCCATTAGATAATAAAATCTTGCTCCAGCCGTCTTAGCCGCTCTTTCAAGTTCTAGTAAATTTAGATTTTCAGAAATGTCTATGTGATCTTTTACCTCAAAGTTAAATTGAGGAATCGTACCCCATTTTCGAATTTCCTTGTTTGCCGAGTCATCTCCACAAGGAACTGATTTATGAAGTACATTAGGAATTGTGAGTGCAAGTTTTGAGTACTCTGATTCAGTCTCATGTTGAACTTCTTCCAGCTTGGCAAGCTCTTGAGAAACCAACTGCATTTCTTGAATTAGTGGTACAGCTTCACTACCTGTTTTTTTCGCCTCTGAAATTTTTATAGACATTTCATTTTTTTTCTTTCTAAGATTATCAGTACTAAGTATCATCTCTCTTCGTTTTTTATCAAGCTCAAGTAGCAAGTCAAGGTCAAATTGTACAGCTCTATCTTTGAGCATTTTTCGAATATTTTCTGGATTCTCACGAATCATTTTCATGTCAAGCATTATTCAATTATCTCCGATGCTAGTTTTACATGTTCTAACACTTCATCCACTGTAGCTACCAACTTCTTTGTGTTCCCCATACTTTGAAAATTAAAAACAAGTTTGTTATCAATATTCTTGATTTCAAATGATAAACCTTTTGGGAAATTAACATTATCTGGTTCTAACGCATTTTTAATTGCGGCAGCCTTTTTTTTTGAGATATTATTGAGAGTTACTTGGACATTACATTTTAGCGGCATTTTCCTCTAATAATGAATAAATCCATACAATTTGTCTTTAGTTATTTTGATTCTATCACTATTCTAGTTGAGCCACTATAGATTTGTATTTCCAATTATTAGGAATTCGACCAATTTTTTTGTAGTATACTGTTAAACGGTGAATATTGGCCTCGATTAACTCAAGTGAACGTATATTTCTGTTATCCTTTTTGTTTGTCTTGAGATGTTTTTGTAATCCTATTGCCTTCTTAACTATATTATTCAGGTCTTCAGGAAGCTCAGTTTTTAGGTCATTTTCTTCTAAAACGTCAGTAATTGACTTTTTTATGATAGGCTTTACAAGTGGAATGGAATACTGATCCCTTAGTTTTATACCAATTTGACTAGCTGTGAGATCCTCTTTTGCATACTTTACGATCAACTCTTCAATCTCTTTTGGATCTTGCTTTATCCAAGAAGGAGCCTTAGGATTTAGCGGCCTTGTAGAGTGCGATTTCCCATAATTGTGTGAATGCATTCTACCCATGAAAACAAATTCTTAAAAACTAACATAAACGTTACTTGAGAACTGATCTCTTGAATTCTCAGCATTGAAACTGAGAAAAAAGTTAAATAATAACGGGTAGCAGAACTCATCAGGCTAAAATGAATAGATCAATCTTGGGTGTAACCACTTTGGCAATATGTTTGGGTGCTTTCTTCTTGGTACCTACAGCCTTTGCATATGCTGGCACCTTAGGACAACCAGGTGGCATTACACTTGAAGAACAACTAATCCTTGCTGAAAGAAAAGTAGAATATGCTATGGCTAATCCACAATCAGGTTCAGGAACTCCTTATCTTGACGCTGATGGCGTTGTTGGTGCTACTGTAATTGCAGGAGCAATATTTGGTGGAATCGCTACTGCCATGTTTGTAAAAGGAAGATCTGGCAGATACGCTGCATACGGACGCGGTTAGTCAAACTTTCCTTATTTTATGAAATTTTTCTAGTGTTTATTATAATCAATTTTCTGATCTCATACTTACTAGTCCTCGCTGATAATCACAGAAATGTATATATGCATTCTAATCAGCGAATTATTGATGATTCCTATCTTTGGTACACTACTTAGTATTCTATCTAGTGTAACTGGGCAAATAGGACCGCAATATGACCCACTATTTTATGACGTTATGTTGTACATCTTTGGTACAATGATGTTCTCAATATTCCTCCTTGGAGTTATTGGATATTGGATTAGAGTTCACGGATGGGCATACAAGGACAACCGTGAGAGATGGGTTGATGAGTTGGACGGACACTTTGAAAACGAAGGAATAGGTCTTATTCCAGACAACGGAAAATACTGGTAAAAAATATCAATTTTCATTCTTTTTCATATTTTAGACTGACAGGTTTTTGTATTACCTGACCTTTCTATTTTTATGACAGAATCAGAACCTGAGCCTGAACCTGAACAAGACATTGAATATCAGGGGAGTCATTTTACTCCTGATGTCTTTTGTCCTTTCTGCAATCAGAATGTAAAACAACATACCAAAGGTTGTATTGGAAAAAGATTTTCATATACAGCTAAGGACAGATCTAAAAATTCTGAAAGACTAAGGAAGCTTTACAAAAATCGATAAATCAAGTATAACATCTAATTCATTATTTTAGCTATAAGCCAGGCGGCAAAAAGTCAGCTTCTTTTGATTCGTCAAATTCTTTTGAATAAAATTCAGCCCTGTAAACTGAACCATCTTTTAGATGAACATGTATACCTTCATCAGTTTCTTTCCCATCTATCATCACACGTGTTTTTGAGTCATCCATGTCTTTAATTGGAAAATCCCAAATCCATAGAAAATGACCAATTTCAAATGGGTATTCTTCTTCCCATTCTGCATAAATGGTTCCGTTATTCGTAAGTGTATACATAGTTCTCTGACAGTCTGAAGCCAACAAGTCATCACCGAGACTATCACCAAATCCTATATTGGCAGGTATGTTTGCCTTCTTTCCATCCACATACAACTCCAAAGTTACTGACAGTTTGTATGGTGTATTTCTGTCTTCAATGCAAACTT
>JACATA010000012.1 GCA_013390375.1 Marine Group I thaumarchaeote | reverse complement strand
AATGGACAGCCATACACTAGAAAGGAGTACATAAAAGGCAAACCACAAATCAAAATCACCAAATTTCAAAGTGGTAGTGCAGATAGATTGCAAGACTATGATTATACTGTACAACTTTTGATTAACGAAAAAATGCAGATCACACACATGGCTATCGAGTCTACAAGGCTCGCTGCAAACAAAACACTCGAAAAAACAACAGGAGAATCAGGCTATTTTTCAAAACTTAGGATATATCCTCACGTCTTGCTTCGGGAGAACAAGATGATTGCAGCTGCTGGGGCAGATAGATTGCAAGAGGGAATGAGAAGGGCTTTTGGAAAGGCAGTAAGTCTAGCAGCACGTGTAAAGAGGGGACAGTGTATAATGGAAATACAAGTAAAAAAGGAACATCTGGAAGCAGCTAAAAAGGCTCTGAAGGGAGCATGTGTAAAACTACCTGGAACACCAACAATTCGAGTTGTTCCACTAAATTAAGAAAAAGAAATCTCTAAGAATTCATTTTCATGCTCTTTTAGTAATTGAATGAATTCGGAAAATTCTTGCTCCGTTGGATTCCTTTTTAAAATTCTTCTATATTGGTAATAAAATGAGTTATACAGTCTTCCAATTATTATCCCCCGTCCAAATACATTTAGATTTTTTGCTTGTCCTAATGAGTTAACAAGTGAAGTAATTTCATTTATTCTACTTGTAGATTCATGTATTTTCTCTTCCAGAACTTTTTGAATTTTTTCATCCATGACTTAGTTATACTAATTATAGTTAAAAAGAATATGAAAAATCATTACGCTTTAATAGACTTGGACAAAATTATCGATCAAGCAGTCGTAGTATAGTTTGGTTATTATTCTAGCTTGCCAAGTTAGTGACCCGGGTTCAAATCCCGGCGACTGCATTGTTTTCGAAAAATGATAGTGTGTGAATTTAGTTAGATTTTTTTATCAATGCATTTTTTATTATATCTAGAGCCTCAATGGCTTTCTCTGGTTTGGGGAGTTGAACCATGAAAATTTTGTCTTGGTTAACTTCAGAATAATTTGGCGGAGATAAAGCAAACATAGTTGTATTTGCCAAAGATTCGAAAAATTCAAGGAATTCATTTGCATAAATCAGAAATTCTTCATGTATATCTCCATGGGAAAAATCCAGTGTAATCTCAACAAAAACATGTCCTAGTCCATCCTGTAATATGTTAAGATTAGTGTTAACAGAAATTGGCTTGCCCTGAATTTTTGACATCATGTCGTCAAATTTTCTATCATCTAAAATGATCCTAGGTACATTTTTTCCATTAAAATCAAACATATCGATATCCTTGTATACATGCTCAAGTAGTTTTTCCATTTCTTTGCTAGCCATTTTCCTAAGATTTGACAAGTTTTGGGATTATTTTGTCTCCCAGACGAATAAGGAAAGGTGAGATAAATGCAGTAATTATTGTTATCAATCCTATTAACGGGAAAAGAAATGCACTAACTACACCCATGTCTACACCAACTTTCACAATAATAATTGAAAATTCACCTCGTGGTGCAGATAATGCAAAGGCCGAACGTAATGACTTTGCTTTTTCCTGTCTGAATGCCATGTTTCCAAGAAGATTTGCACCAAACTTCATTGCGACAGTGACTGCGATTAATGCAATTGCGATGAAAATGTAACTTTCTAATTGTGTTATGTCCATCAGTGCACCAACAGATACAAAGAAAATGGCAACAAACATGTCTTTTATAGGGCTAGACAGAATTTTTGAAACTTCGGAAGACTTGGATTCTGCTACCAAAACACCTGCCAAAAATGCGCCTATGGCGACGGAAAGTCCTACTACGTTTGCTAAAAGTGCGTAACCAAAACAAACACCAAGAATACTAAGCAATAAAATTTCTCTATTTTGCACGCTTGCAACCTTATCAATTAAAGGAGGAATAACTCGTCTTCCAATAGTAAATGTTCCAATAAAAAGCCCACTTGCCACTAGTACGACTAAAACTACAGTTTCAATGGAGACAGCACCAACCAAACCAACTGATTCAAGAGATGCAATTAGAATAACGGCAATAACGTCTTCAACAATTAAAATTCCCATAATAAGTATGGATGACTCTTTTTTTATCTTTCCAGAATCTTGTAGAATTTTAATAATTATCGCTGTACTGCTGATTGATAGTGCTGCTGCGATAAATAATGAATCCATAAAGTTTAGGCCCATGGCAGATGCTGCCATAAAAACTACTCCCAGTGTGGCAAATAGGCCTAATGTACCAGATCCAACCGCTACCTTGCCAATTGAACGAATTTTTGCAAACGGAAATTCAATGCCTATAACAAAAAGCAACAGTATAACACCAATGTCTGCAAAAAGGTTCAATGCAGATATGTCAGACAAAATACCAATCCCAGCAGACGTACCCGAACTTCCATTTTGTGGTAGAATGGATGTCCACAATGGAGAAAGAGGACCTATCAACATTCCAGCAAACAGGTACCCTATAATCAAAGGCTGTCGAATTTTAAAAAATGCAAGCGTTACTATTGCTGCTAAGATCATAATAATTGCAAGATCAGTTACAAAAGTTTCGTGGGGAAGCTGCAAAGGATTAATCCTTTCAACAAATGTAGAGATGTTTTCACTCAGGGAAGATTGAACACTATCCTGAGACTGAATTTGTAAAAAAAAATCTCTCACCTATTAAATACACATTCGCGTGTTAAAAGTGATCGCAGTAAAAGTTCAATCTTTCCATTGTTATCCAAATTGGATTGGTAATTGTACAATCACCGTGTTATTAATAGTACGGTACCATACCGTAATATATGATACAATGCGAATACTGCACAAAAAGTTTTGTAGAGAGTATGAACGGCTTGGCTGAAAAAACATTTCATGAAGTATTACATGAACCCGAAATTGTCAATCAGTAAAGTCCAATTCTTTTAATTTATTTTAGCGAGCTTTTTAACAATCGGAAAACATGTTTAGATATAGTGCCAACAAAAACAAAGATTCCTAACACAAATGATGGTAATGCTTCAAACTATTCTTCACTGCTAAAAAATCTTGAAAATATAAAATCAGAGTTTGTAACGCTTAGAGAATACGTAGGTGACAATGAGGATGAGTTGTTAGAAAAAATTTCAGGCATTTCAGAGATGATAAATAGAACAGAGGCATCTTCTGCTGAATTTCACAAAAAGGCAGATTCAATAATTCAGGAATTACAAAAAATTAGAGACACTACGAATAAGGCATCAATCACAACATCAAATGAAGTTATCGGATTATTGAAACTGTCAGAATATCAATCGAACATACGTATGCTGGCTGAATCAAAATATGGCTCGTTAGAAGACATTGAAAAAATGGCAGAACAAACAGCAGAAATTGTTAACCTTTTTGATAAGATATCGATCGAATCAGGGAAAAAAATTCCTTTGCCTCATGAAGTCAGACAGTGGGCCGTAAGCACAATTTTTGACTGTGCGGATAGATGGGAAATCAGATTTGATGATTTATTCAAGATATTATTAGATTCTTTGGGCAAAAATTTGCTAAAAGAATCAATAAGGATCCAACAAGTTAGGGATATCTTTGGTATTAAGGCGGTTGACAAAATTAAAAATAAATTAAAATTATCTTAGACTCCTTCTGATTTATCAAAAGCCTCTAAACTCTGCTTTTTCCTTTTAAGGATAGCAAATATTCCAATAATTACTGCGATCCATATAGAAGCAAAAAGAATGTTTGAAACGCTTGCATACATGTATGGTACCATGTCCATGATCTGTTTCTGAATTATCTCTGCCCTGAGACTGACATCCATCATTCCCGTATGAAATGCAGAACTGTCCCTAGGAACGACAGAGATTTTTTCTGCACTAGCAAACATGACATCCAAGTCAGCCTGTATTCTGGTAAAATTAGTGGTATCGGTTGGAAATATCCAAACTGGGTTTCCCTCAGCAGGAAGATATCCTTTGATTGCATTAATGTCAGTCATTATGGTTTTTGGTTCAGAAGATGCCATAATTCTATCAAACAGTCCTATTGATAGATCCATGGGATAAACATCATTTTGATAGCCAGTATATGCCAAATATGCACCAAAGCAGATTATTGCCACTATGCCAGCAACTGCAAGTTTGTGTATAATATCAGACATCGTTTCCTCTTTTGTTTTTGTATAGTCAATTTTTGAATTACCTCTTTTAAATCTTGTATGGGAGAAACTCATGCAAGCAATATACAAGAATCCCATTGTCTGTAAAGCAATGATGGGAACCCATATGGGATTTCTCGAGTAAATTGCAATTAAAATTGCCATAATTCCATAAATGCCAAAGAAAAGCTCTAGCAATGTAGTCTTAGAAAATGGCAGATTGTATGCCTTTGTCCTCCAATCATCAGTATTTTTAACAATACCGTATTTTGGAGTTCGCAGAAATTCACTCTTCTTCCCCACCATAGCGTCTATTACAGCTATGGTATTGTTTACCGCCATTCCCATGGAATAAATTATCAGATAAGGCATGGCTATTGCCTTTTCCTTCCGATTTTTATCATACATGTTACGAATTATGAAAAGATAAGCTCCTGGTCCCATAGCAACGTATGTTACAAGCGTTACTACTGGGAGAAAGCTAACAATATAGAGATTCACATTAGATGCTAAAAGAATTGGAAGTGCTAGAAATTGAATTAACATTAATGGAAAAACTATGTGACGTGTGAGCTGCACGAAAGCCTGTAGTTTTGCATCAATTGTAATTTTTCGTTTTAGTAAAATACCGCCAAGAAGTTTTATTGCACATTGAATTGAGCCTTTTGCCCATCTGAACTGTTGCCTCTTGGCACCGTTCATCTGTACAGGTAGTTCCGCATTAACAACTATATCCGGTATGAAAAGGCATTTCCAACCCTTCATTTGCGCTCTATAACTCAAATCCAAGTCCTCCACTAGAGTTGCGGTGTGCCAGCCACCAGAATCTTCGATGCATTCTTTTCGCCAAATTCCAGCAGTGCCATTAAAATTCATAAATAGGTGTGAGTTACTTTTTGCTCTTTGCTCGACTAAGAAATGGAAGTCTAGACTGAGTGCTTGAGCTTGGGTCAGAGCAGAATAATTTTCATTAACATGTCCCCACCTGCACTGTACAAATCCAATGTTTGGTTTTGCAAAATATGGAATTGCTCTCTTTAGATACCACTTTGGTGGAATAAAGTCTGCATCAAAAATTGCGACAAACTCACTTTTAGTATATTTCATCGCGTACTTTAGTGCCCCAGCCTTGTAACCCTGTCTTGTTCCACGTCTAACGTGGGAGATATCAAAGCCCTTACCCTTGTAATTTTCGACAAGTTCTGCTATTTGCTCTGTAGTGTTATCATCAGAATCATCCAGAACCATGATACACATCTTTTCCTTTGGATAGTCAAGATCACAGACAGAATTTATGAGGCGTTTTGTAACATACTTTTCATTATATATTGGAAGATGAATTGTAACAGTTGGTTCACCTATTGATATGGTATCCTGATTTTCTTTTCTTCGTCCTGAAAGAAATGCCAAATAATAGAAATTACATGTATAAGCAATTATGATAATCGCGCAGGTTATGAAAATATAAAAAATAAAACTAGTGAACGGATTCGGTGAAATAAATTCCATCTTATAATATCGTCAGAGTATTATCAATATTAACAATTACGAAATTTATCGTTAATTGTAGCTATGATGGTGAAAAAATCTTGATCGCCACCGGAGGACAGACATTCTCACATGCAATGCAGAATATACAGTCTGGCTCGTTAATTTGTAGCGGTTTTTTTGTAGATGCTGCATTTCCCGGAAAATCAAAGAATTCGAAAACAGCCACAGGGCATGCGTCAATGCAGGCTCCATCTGCAACACAGATGTCAAAGTCTACAGAAACAAACTCGCCCCAAACACCCATGACCTTGTTATCTGCTCCAACACGCCCCCAAGTCTTAAGATCATTTCCAGTTTTAGTTTTGAACACTGGAGAAGGATCCATCTTATCTTTGTAGTCAACATCGATTGGTCCTGGAACCGCTGCCTCTCCGTCTCTGGTGATTACATGTTTTTTGCCTTCAATTGCCGGTTTGGGTGGTTCTACTTTAGCTATTGGTTTGGCATCTAGTACAATTTGTGCCAAGGGAGTTAGTTCATCCAATTTTGCCAATGCCTGTACTTCAGACATTTTTTCTGATTTCATAAGATGTTCAACCATCTTGTCAGAAAGTATAGTGTTTCTAAGAAGTGTGTCAATTATCATTTTTGCAAAGTGGTCAGCCTTTTTTCTATAGTTTCGTACCCATTGAGGGGCAGCAAATTTTTCAACTGGATAAATCTGATAAATGGCATCAATCACTTCACCCGTTACAATTTCAACAGTAACGCTAAGATCTATGGATTCATATCCATCAGCGTCTGGATCCGGCATATTTTCTTCAATCCAATTGTATGTTGCATATATCCTGTCGGCATATTGATCCATATCAAATGTCTTTTTCATTCCTTCGAGAATAGACTTTATCTCAGCTGGATCATCAAGTTTGATTGGCATTCTGTATAGACCGAGCTTGTAACCATGCATTGGATAAACTCCACGTTTAGCAGTTGAAGCTTGCATTGTGTATACTCTATCTTTAAGAAGCAATGACATGATTCATGTATGTTATAAAATAGATAAAAATCTTTGTTCCCAGAATTCATGAGTAAATAATAAATTAAATTTTTAAGAAGCATTTGTAAACGGAATTAGCTTGAAAATTAACAAAATCGCCATTGTTAGTAAATTTGGCTCGAAAAAATCTGAAAAGGCAGCAGAAGGGATAGTAGAAAAGTTACTAAAACAAAAATTCAAAGTTTACACTGTTTCACCAGTATTAGTTAAGGGAGCAAAAAAAGTAAACTCTTTAGAAGATTTAAGGAAGATAAAACTTGATCTTGTAATCACATTAGGTGGAGACGGGACCACTCTTAGAACGTTTAGAAATCTTGAAAATGAGATACCGCTTCTAGCAATAAATGTTGGTGGTAATAGAGGAATTTTTTCAGAAATATTTTTGGATGAATTTGACAACGCTATACAATCCATAAAGAAAAATGAGATTTGGCTTGACAAAAGAATAAGGGTTGTTGCTTCTTGTAATGGTGAACAGTTTCAGCCCGCATTAAACGAGATATATGTTAATAGAAAAAATTTGACTAAAACCGCGGAATTTGTAATAAAATTTCATAACGATACAGTAAAACAAAGGATGGATGGCGTTATGATTTCAACACCAAGCGGTTCAACTGGCCATTCTTTATCAGTTGGCGGGCCAGTTCTGCATGAAAGTTTGGATGTGCTGATTATAACACCGGTTGCCCCAGTCCATAGGCTTCCGCCCATAGTAGTTCCTGACGAAAAGGTGGAGATAACGTGTTCACATGATTGCAATATAGCTATGGATGCTCAAGTCATCAAATCAGTTGGCTTTGGAGATCTTATAACTGTAAAAAAATACAAAAAACAGGCAGTTTTTGTCAGGCTAAAAAAGAGAGGTCTGAGACAGATGGCTAAGCTTGGCTTTTAGAGTTTTAGATTCTAGCGCATTTTATGCAGGAATTCCATTTAGTTCAAACGAACCAGGCTACATTACATCTCTCATCTATGGTGAAATTGAACACATAAAAAAAGATCATGATGCAATTCAGATTTTAATTGAAACAAAAAGATTAATGATCCGCGATCCCGAGCATCGATTTATTATTACTGTTAATGATGCGGCAAAAAAATCGGGTGATTTTCCAAATCTTTCACATGAAGATATATCTGCTATTTCTCTAAGTCTTCAACTTGAGGCT
Source organism: Marine Group I thaumarchaeote (assembly GCA_013390375.1). GTDB lineage: Archaea > Thermoproteota > Nitrososphaeria > Nitrososphaerales > Nitrosopumilaceae > Nitrosopelagicus. Next base: position 24,944 of record JACATA010000012.1, on the reverse strand, counting down.
GAACTTGTCACTGATGATTTTGCTATTTCTAATGTGGCAAAAAATCTTAGCATAAAAGTTATTCCTGTAATGACTAGCGGTATAAAAAATGTTATAATTTGGAAGTATTATTGCCCAGGATGTAAAACAAATTTTTCTAAAGTTACAGAATGCCCTAGATGTGGAAATAGATTAAAAAGAAAACCTATGAAAAACTAATTCATGTGTCGTGAAGTGTTTTCTGACTAATTTTTTTCAAATGCTTACTTTGTGCTTGCAATACTTTTTTTATATTTTTAGCACGAGCCTCACCAAGACCGCTGACTTTAGAAAGTTCTATAATTGATGAGCTTAATACCCTCAAAGGTGTTCCAAACTTCTCTAGCATACGTATAGCAGTTTTTTCTCCTACACCAGGTAAACTGCACAGCATAGAAAGTTGTTGTTTTTGTAGATCATTTGATTTTCTAATTTTTTTAATAAATGGACCCTTGCTTGCATCCTTTCTTGAACACATAGATATCAACAACTTGGATGTATGAGTAGCGTTAGGTGTAGGAATTACTGGAATTTTGAAATCAATTGCAATAGATGAAATTGCACCATAAAACACAAGTGGGTTTTCCGTCAATTCTTCTATTTCGTCTATATCTCCCTCTATTATTAAAATTGGAAATTGATAATGTTCTTTTAACCTATGACATTGATCAAATAGACGGCCATCAAAGATTGATGAAACCAAATCAGAAATTGTTTTTCTCTCAACTACAGTTTCAGGTGCAACAATATAATCACCCACTGGCAGTGTTTTTATTTCCAAATTAATGCCGGTTCCCTTTAAAAGGTCTGGTATGCCACTTTTTTTTTCCCTTTCATCCACCACTATACGCAGATTCTTTAGATTCACAAAAAATGCTTGTCTGTTTGATTAATATTTTCTTGGGAAGTTGTTATTTTGGTGGTTTAGTATTTGTAGAGGAATTTTGTATCATTTCCTGAATTTTTGTTTCCTGTTCTTTTAGGGTAGTTTTCAATCTCTCTTCTTGTTTCACTAAAATGGAAGCTTTTGTTTTTGCCAGTTCCACCTGTTCTTCAAGTTCTTCAATAAGATCCTTTTTGTTAGATTTTATCATGATAGTTCCAGCATGTTTGAAAACTAATTCATCGTCACTTGCCTTTTTTAACTCCTCCAGTGCTTTTCCTGTTTCAAGTTTTTCTGATTCCACCTGTTGTTTTTGCATTAGAATGGATTGAAAGTTCTGTTGTGTTTGTTGCAATTTTGCTAGCTGCTCTTGTACCATAGGAGGAATTTGTTGATTGGAAGACATATGGCAGTAAGAAACTTATTTTAATTATATATCTACTGATTCAATCGAGTCATAGCCTGTCTGAATAAGACGAATGCAGGAATTAAGGTTTGCACGCATATGTGCCAAATTGTTAGATTCAACTAGTATTGTAATTTTGTCGCTGCAAAACATCTCTGTTTTAGTTGGATTTTCGGGATAGAATTTGTTGTCAATATTAACTGAATCAAAAACTGCACTTGTTTTTTCTTCCGCGTCTATTTCAATTTTGGCATTAAAGCTTGATGTCATATGCATAACCCGCTATCTTAAATCCACATTTTTTACAACTCCAGATACCTACAACCTGTCTACCAAATTGTGAGGAGCCGCATTCAGGACATTTTCTTTTAGATTTTAAAACTCTGTGAACTATACTGTATTTTTTTCTAAGTTTTATACCATATCTGGCGCCAAGACCTTTAAGGTAGCCTTTCTTTTTTGCCAATTTATTTACTACCTTCTGTTGCTTGTTTTATAATATCTCTGATTTTTTTACCAACTACAATGGATAATTCAGAGCATTTAACAAGTTGCTCAAGTGAAAATCCGTCACTGCCACCCTTTTGAAGCGCTACAATATTTCCATCAGAGTTTGTAGTAATTGTTATTCTAGCATCAAGACATTCCCATTCATCAAGATTTGGATCTACAATTATGAATTCGCCCATTAGTCCCATTGTAACTGATATTGGAATGGTAGTAATTGGTGTGTCTGATGCCTGATCCTCTATTAAAACAGGTTTGTCATCTTTCATTTCCCATTTTGGAATCTTTGATGTAATAATTGCAGCAACAGCTGCATATGAACATGCATCAAACAAATTACCGTCATGATCAGTTACTACATTATCAGCAAACACGCCAATGACAGATTTGTCTTTCTGTAAAACCATCTGTGATAAATCAATCATACCACTTTCCCGTATTCCTCTATCAACCACTCTAGCTATCTCTATCACATTTGGTTGAGGAGGACCTGTTTCTGCACTTGGATGAGCTAATGGAAGAATTTCTGCTGTGCAGATAAAGATTCCCTTGTCACCCATATCAGGAAAAGGTTTGTCAGGTTGAACTTTGATCCCCGATACAACTTCTGTGTCACCTAATCTAGCCCGTGCAGAACCATTAGCGTGAGGTATAACTCCAGTATCAATAACTAAAGGTCTAGGTTCATCTAGTGCACGATCATCAATTCTTTTTCCTTCCTGCAGTAAATCTAGAATTTTAGATCTTTTGAGTTTGTCTATAATTGAAAGGTTTGTCATTAGTTGTTATCACCACTCGAAAAATATTTTTCACGCAATGCATTTTTCTGTATTTCATATACCTGTTTACAACCTTCTAAACCTAGTTCTATACATTTTTTGAATTCATCGGTGGTGAGAACACCATCTAATTGTAAAAGTGTGATTTTTCCCAAGTTTGGCATGTAACCTATTGGCATATCGGCTTGTCCAGCTTGGTCTTCTTCATTATTAACATCAAGAATTAAAGCATCCGCAGCTTTTCCTGCAGCACATGAACATACCATATCTCTCATTGGAATTCCTGCATCCGCTAATGCAACTGATGCCGCATCTAATGCAGCACATCTAGTTCCACCATCTGCTTGCAATACTTCAAGATACACATCAATTGCAGTTCTAGGGAACTTTTCAAGTATTACAGCAGGTTCTAATGCTTCCTTGAGAACTTTACTGATCTCTATTTCTCGTCGTGATGGCGCCGGATTTTTTCTTTCACTAACAGAAAAAGGCTCCATATGATATCTGACTCTTAAAATTCCAGTGTCTGGATTTGACATATGTTTTGGATGAACATCTCTTGGACCAAAAACACCGGCAAGAATTTTATTTCCACCAAATTCAATATACGCAGAACCATCAGCGTTTTTTAATACTCCGACTTTTATGGTAACCTTTCTTGTTTCATTTACCTTGCGTCCATCACTACGAATCCCATTTTCGTCAAGTAATACTACATCAGTTTCTCGTCCTCCCATTAATTATACACCATTAAATTCCAACATTTTTTTCACTTTATCTGTCAAATCAACAAGATGTGCTTGTTCATCAATCATCCGAATTGCTGCAAGTGCCTTTAATAATCCATTTGTTTCATCACAAGATACAACAATAAAGCCATTTTGACCTACAGTAATAGTTGCATTAGTAGACGCTTCGATTGTTTGTATCATAGATCCATGTTTTCCAATAAGACGAGGGATTTTAGTGGGAGGGATTTTAATTAATTCTCCAGAATCAATCTTTCCCAGATTTTTGTCTGCAATAGAAATTAAAGGTTCACGCTGTCTATCAGAATTTGCAATTCTTGCAAAGATGATATCACCTTTATCAAGTCTCTCTTTCATTTCGCTCGTGGTAGGATATGAACCTCTTCCAAATACATCCTGACCCAAAAGCATTCCTTGATAACATGAATTGATATCTGCAAACCAAGAATTGCCAAAAATAGATTGAATCGTACCTATTACCAAGTCGTCTATTTTTGGCATGTAAATTCCATTTAGTGAGATTACTCGTACACTATCAGCAGAAACATCAGATAATCCTATAGTAGTTGAAATAACTCGTTTACCTTCTAATACAACATTATCCTGTAACCGAAGAGGTGCAGTAGTAATAAAATCACCTGGCAGAACATATCGCTTTTTAGATTCTAATTTCTTCAATTGTTTTCATCTAAAAATTTTTGAATTTTTTCTTCAAGATTAGCATCATGTTGTGCCATACCAATCATTTTGATAGACGCAATAGATTTTTTTAAACCTGTAGAATTGTCACATTTTAAAATAATTAAGCCATTTTGACCCACAGTAATAGTTGCATTAGTAGATGCTTCGATTGTTTGTATCACAGATCCAGTAAGACGAGGAATTTTAGTGGGAGAGATTTTAATTAATTCTCCAGAATCAATCTTTCCAAGATTCTCACCAATTATAGTGATTAAGGGATCTCTAGAATTCACGTTTGCAATTCTAGCCAAAATGATGTCACCTGTTTTTAATTTTAAAGAAAGATCATCTCGAGAAGGCGAATAATCTTTTCCAAAGATGTCAGATGCCGTGAGAATACCTGAGTAGTAAGAATTTATGTCAACCTGCCATGATAATGCATTATGTGATACAATTTTACCAATAATTAGATCATCGGTTTTTGGAGTGTACAATCCAGTCAAAGGAGTTACAGTAACCAAGTCGTCTTTTATTTCGGAAAATCCAATTGCTGTAGACATTAGTTTGTTACCTTCAAGTATAACATTTTGTTCTGGTCTATAATCACCTGTAACAATTACATCACCTGGAAGAACAAATTGGTTTTCACTCATTTTAAAACCTCAACAAATGCAGTGCCTTTTGTTATTGCGCCTAATCTATCTATCACGTTTGGTCTTGCTGCGGCAGGTATTTCTAGTATTGCTTTCAAAGATCCGTCTTTCTGCCAATCTTCTTTTTTCAAAATGCCTGTTGATTTTAGTACAGAATAAGACTTTGCTACATATTGAGCAGGAACTGAAATTTCTAACAAAAGATTTTCTGATTTTAATGGAATAATAGAACGTACATGCTCCACGATGTCTTTGATTTGTTCCTCAACATTTTTGAAAGGATCAATGCTTACGCGAGCGTCGGTCATAGCCTGCTCAATTCTTATAGGTGGGTGAGGTAAATGAGAACGCGGATCAACAAATGTCTTTGCAATAAATGTGATTATCTGCTTTCGTTTTTCTGTAGTCATCTTGCGGCGCTGCTCAGTTGTTAAATTAAGATCTCCTTTCTGTAATATTTTTTCCGCAATAATTAAAGCATCATCTGTTTTGAATGCTTTTTGTAATTTTTCAGATGGTGCCCGAGTACCCTTGCTTGAATTCTGATATATTTCATCAGATACGAGAACAGAACTGATATCTTTAATTTTTCCAAGTTTATAGTCAAGTGCTGGATCAGGTTTAACCAATATCTCAAATTTTTCACCTTCAAAAGTGTATTTTACTACTGTAAACTTGTCTGACATGGTACTCATAGCGCCAGAATTGATATTAATCTATAGATGCTAGCTAGATTTTTATTTGGATTTCAGAAATTTTCAATAAGTTTGCCCTCTATCCAGATTCTTACTAGCGATGATAAAAAAATATCCATCAAACTAAAAGGTATTTCATTACATTATGCAAATGCACTTAGGAGAATTTGTCTTAATGGTGTTCCAATTTTTGCCATAGACACTGTAGATGTAATAGAGAATTCGTCTGTTATACCAGATGAGGGTATAGCCCATACATTGGGTATGATTCCTCTCAAAACAGAACTTAATGGATTTGATGAATCAAATTCCAGAGTAATTTTAGTTCTTGATTCAGAGGCTGCAGAAAATACAAAAATAGTTACGTCTGCAGAACTAGAATCAAAGGATCAAGTTGTAAAACCAATTTCTAAACAAATCCCTATTGTACATTTAGCTCCTGGACAACGCATTAAACTTGAAGCATATGCAAGACTTGGTAGGGGAACGGAACATGCCAAATGGAATTCGGCAAATATATCAGTACTTACAAATACAGACAAAGAAGATGAGCGTATTTTAACTGTCGAAACTACTGGTTCTCTTGAACCAAGACAGATAATTCTAGCTGGAATTGAGGAACTTTCTAAAAGGCTAGAAGAGTTCAAAGAAATTCTTGTTAACTTGAAATAATAATAGTCATACTGTTATATTTGGGTTAGAAAGGGCATTATTCTATTGGTTAACCAAATAGTTTTGCATATGGTCAAGGATCTTAAACAAGCCTCAAAGAAAAATGAAGCGCCTATATGGTCTAGGCTGGCAGTTCTTGCTTTAAAACCATCGTCATCAAGGCGAGTTGTAAACTTGACAAGAATAAACAAGACCACAAAGGAGAACGACATTCTATTTGTACCTGGCAAAGTACTTGGAACAGGTAACTTATCTCATAAAATTACATTAAGTTCCTTTTCAATGTCTGTAACCGCAGCAAATAAGATAATTCAAACTGGAGGAAAGATCATGACTTACTCTGACATGATTAAAAAATATCCAACTGGAAAAGGTGTAATAATTTTTGGCTAAACCAAAGCCAGCAGCTAAACCAAAGCCAGCAGCTAAACCAAAGCCAGCAGCTAAACCAAAGCCAGCAGCTAAACCAGAAGAGAAGCCAATTGACAAAACTAGTAGGCCATTAGTAATAGATGGAACAGATCATATTGCTGGAAGGCTATCATCTAATGTTGCAAAATTATTACTTCAAGGAAATAGGGTCACGGTGGTAAACTCTGAAAAAATTATGATTAGTGGTAGAAAGAAAAGTATCGTTGGTGAGTACAAACAATTCCTAAAGATATCAAGTATTTTACATCCAAAACACGGTCCATTTCATCCACGTAAACCTGATACGATAATCAGTAGGATGATAAGAGGAATGTTACCAAGGGATAAACCGTCAGGTAAGGCAGCCCTTAGTAGGCTTAGAGTGTATATTGGAGTCCCAAAAGATGTAAAACCATTAGGAAAAATACAGCTTGAAAAAACAAAGATTAGAAAATCAAGTGCGTTGTATACGAGCGTGGGAGAACTTGGTAGATATGTTGGGTGGCATTAATGGTTGTAAAAACTGAGATTTATTTCGCGACAAGAAAAACCGCCAATGCTCATGTTTTCATCAAAAAAGGGGTAGGAAAAGTTAGAGTAAACAATGTACCAATAGATATGATAGAACCAGAGATGGCACGTGAAGTGATTTTGATTCCGCTTGAAATTTCTGGAGAATTAAGAAATAAAATTGATGTTTCAGTTAGAGTTAGCGGAGGCGGTTTTATGGGCCAATCATATGCTGCAGCCACTGCCATAACACGAGCGCTAATAGGATGGACTAAAAGTAAAAAGGATCCCAAAGATCACCCGTTTACAAAATCTATCAGGACTGACCTTAGAAAGAAGATTGATGAATTTGATAAATATCTCATTAGTGGTGATGCAAGAAGAAAGGAGCCTAAGAAATTTGGTGGGCCTGGCGCTAGAAGAAGAAAACAAAAATCATATCGTTAAGATTCAGATTTATGGTTTGTACTTGAAAAGACCACCAGCTTCTATAATTTTGCCAATGAGATCTGGAAATGGTTTCATGGAATACGTCTGATTTTTTGTAATATTTTTGATCACATTCGTGTTTGTGTCAATTTCTAATTCATCTTTTTCTGAAATGGCGGAATATGTTTTTTCATCAATTTCGATAGGTAGTAAATAAGCGCCATCCACTGAATTTCTGTAAAAAATTCTTGCGAAAGACAACGCCAAAACAGCTTCTATCCCACTAGCACTAAGAGCAATTGGAGCGTGCTCACGCGAAGAACCGCAACCAAAGTTTTTACCTGTGACAATAATATTAGCTTCTTTTACCTTTGAATGAAAATCAGGATCCATTCCTTCCATTGCATGTTCCGCTAGCTCAGCATGTTCATGTAGTTTCAGATATGGCCCGGGTAAAATTACATCTGTGTCAATATTATCCTGTTCGTATTTGATCACTTTGCCTTTCATTACAAATCCCTTGGATCAGTTAATTTTCCAGTTACTGCTGAAGCAGCTGCAACTAGTGGTGATGTAAGATATGTTTTTGACTCAACATGCCCCATACGACCAGGAAAATTACGATTTGTTGTACTAACGCACACTTCATCTTTTGCTAAAACACCCATATGCGCTCCACAACATGCACCACAAGTAGGTGGACCGACAACTGCACCCGCATCAATGAAAATCTGAATTAAACCGTTCTCAGTTGCTTTTTTGTAAATAGATATTGCTGCTGGAAGAATTTCAGTTCGGATTTTAACCTTTTTGCCTTTGAGAATTTTTGCAACAGCCTCTAAATCCTCATATTTTGCTCCTGTACATGAACCAATGTAGGACTTGTCAAGTTCTATGCCGGTTGTCTCTTGAACAACAGAAACATTTTGTGGAGAAAATGGTTTTGCAACTAATGGTTCAAGTTCTGTCACATCATATTCGTATGTTTTTTTATATTGAGCGTCGTCATCGTCATATACAGCATCATATTCCGTCACACCTCGTTCTGACAAATAATCAAAAACTTTCTGATCTGGTTCGATTATTCCATTTTTTGCACCTGCCTCAGTAGTCATATTTGTTAACGTCAATCGTGATTCCACAGACATATCAGAAATTCCATTTCCGCCAAACTGCATTGCATAACCCGCTCCACCTTCAGTAGTAATATCTCCAATAATTTTCAAGATCAAATCTTTTGCCATTACATGTTCTGGAAGTTTACCATTAATTTTGAAATACAAAGTTTCAGGAACTTTGAACCACAGATTTCCATTTAATAATACATAGGCTACGTCGGTGTGACCTAGTCCACAAGCAAAAGCGCCTAATGCGCCAGTTGTGTTGGTATGAGAATCACCTCCAATATACAACTCGCCTGGTGAAACTAATCCTTCCTCATGAGATAAAGTATGACAGATTCCATATTGTCCCAGACCATACTTGAAATGTTTAGTTATTCCAAATTTTTTTGTAAACTTTGATAGTTGAACTATATTTTCTGCAGATATTTTATCCACTGAGGGAACAAAGTGATCTTCAGCAACCCATACCATAGAAGGATCAAAAAGCTTGTCTACTTTGACAACTCCATCTTTTTCCAATTTTTCAAATGTCTTAATTACTCCCGGCCCTGACACATCATGTAGCATGATTTTATCAACGTTAGCAAATATCACATCACCTGGCTCAAGCATATCTTTACCAGATGCTCTAGCTAGAATTTTTTCAGTAATATTCATATTCGAAATCGCTTCTTCTTTAGATTAAAACCTTTTCAGAATAATAAAAAGGAAGTGAGTTTAAAATTGGTCATGTCTCTAGAGGTCTTTCCAGTAAAGGCAACAAAAAAAGAGGGTAAATTTGATCTTTATAATGAAATTAAAAAACTTGTAAAAAAAAACAGTGTTTCCCTAAAGGAAGGTGATATTCTAGTCATTTCAAGCAAATACATTTCTAATTCACAGGGAAGAATACTGGATCATAATTCTATTAAACTGTCTGAAAAGGCATATGAATTATCCAAAAAATTTTCAATTAACCAAAAATTAAGCGAGGCGATAATTCGTGAGTCGGATGTTGTCTTTGGTGGTGTTTCTGGGTTTGTTATCACATCATCAAATAATATTATGGCACCCAATGCTGGTATTGACAAATCAAATTCTCAAGGTAAACTGATTTTATATCCTAATGATCCTTATCAAGTTGCAGAGCAAATTAAAAGGAAATTCTTTTTGGATTATAACCTCCATGTTGGTATCATAATAGTTGACAGTAGACTTATGCCAGCAAGAATAGGTACTAGTGGCGTGGCAATTGCTTGTTCTGGAATTGAACCAGTTTTGGATCGACGAGCAACCAAGGATCTCGATGGAAACGTACTGAAAGTAACATTTCAAGCCGTTGCGGACAATTTAGCATCAATTGCAAATCACAAAATGGGAGAAGCAGATGAATTAATACCATTAGCAATTATTAGGGAATCTGGTGCAAAATTGACGGACAGAAGGATAAGTTCTGAAGAAACTGCAATTCCATATGATGAGTGTATTTATTTCAGAGGTTTGAAAAAATAGTATGTTATTTAAAAATTAACTAAGAATTATATCCGCTTTTAAATATAGGTAGTTTTGAGAACAGGCGATGGCAGAGTACATTACAAAATACCCAAAAACAATTTCTTTTCTTGACGGTCTTAAAGGAATGATAAACATAGAAAATCGTTCTACTGTTGAACAGCTTCATATTATAGTAAAAAAAAATGCTAGTGAATTATTTCAAATGTTTTTACAAGAGGGTTTTTCAAAGGTAAAATTTGAGCACAAGCAGCCATTTCAAATTGGTAATGGTCTTTCCCTAAAACTCAAAAAGCCATGGGAATTGCATGTAAGACTTGTAGAATTGAAAAAAGAACTTGTGGCTATACACGCTGAGGTAGAAGTTTCTCGAGATTATTTACAACATCTGTTTGGACAAAGAACTCCAGTGATATACGAAATAGAAAACATGCTAAAAAAATATGAAATTGATTACAGAGTTTGGAATAATAGAATCAAAAAATATGTCCATACTGTATTTGACAATTATAAAATCAAATTGGTTACTCCAAATATACCAGTATTTGCATGGAAACCCATGCTGTTTGTTATAGGTACAGTAGCATTGATGTATCTTTGGAAATATCTGGATACGGTTTTTTAAATTAGAAATTTTTCATCTACTTTTAACCTTTAATTACAAATTTCTAGTTTAGAAATTAATGGATGAAAAACCGTTAACTGTTTGTTTAAGATACTATGGAATTTCACCATGGGAAATTGAGGTGATCTATAACTTGTTCAATGAAAAATTTGAGGTTATTCAAGAGGAAACTGAACAAACTGAACTAAATTTTGTGAGTGCATTAACTATTATCATATCACTACCATTTAGTGAAGAATTTTTCAAATGGTTTGAATTTCGGGAATGGGAGAAGGTAAAGCATATTATCAAAGAAATGAAGAGACGGCGTGGCAAGGGAAATGCTATCATAGTTGAAATTCTCTTTACAGGTGACCCAGATGTTCGATTTGTAACTGATTTGAGTGAGAATCATAATTTTAATAGTGCAATAGAAAAAATTGATTCCGTAGTAGAATTGCTTCCGTACCATCTCAATGATAACAATATTCCGAATGATCTATCTGAGGCCGTATACAAATATGATATAGAGTCTGGTAGATGGAGATTGAATTCAGTTTTGGTAGGACAAAAAAAAATTAGTCTTACCAAAAAAGGATGAAAGGTTGTTACTTGATATCTTTCTCTAATGGTTCTACCATTGAATGAAGTTCTTTGTATTTTGTCTCTAAAAATTCTAATGCTTCAGTAAGCTTTTTTGTCTTACCATACTTGTATCTTATCATCTCACGATGATGCCAAAAGTTTTTGTTATCTGCAGTAGAGATAGTTATAAAATAGTCTGGTCCTTTAATTTCATCAGGTATTTTCATATCATAAGGGAATAAAAAATCGGCGATAAACCACTCGTCGCCATCAGGATAATCTGCGCCAGTTTCAATATCAAAAAAAATATGAAGCAGGCGAGATTGCATCAAGCCTTCGCCATTAATTGTAGGATGCTTTATGGTTGATTTTTTAAAATCAAGATTCAGAAGTTCATCTTCAAAAAAACCTTTAATGATTGCTTTACGAAAAATTATGTTAACATCGGTTATGTTCAAAGATAACGTAACAGTTAGAATTTCTTGCTAATAACTCATATGGCATTTATATAATTACAGTATATTACACTCTTAAAGAATCAAGAAGTTTTGAAATATCTGTAGTTGGTTTTCCGTTCTTCGAAATCTTCTGTTTTGCTGCAGGGTTTTCAAGATAGTTAGGTATTTTGTCTGTTATTCTTTTTGTGTATGGTGTGATTAATTCGTTCTTGTAGAATATTCCTGTGGGAATTTTATCACCCCATTCAAGTGATTTTACTAATGCTTGGCTTAGTTTTTCATTGAGCTCATCATTAGTGCTATAATGTACTACTGGGTCATAATCAGTTTCTGCTAGGTTGTAAATTCTAGGTGTTGGTTTCTTTGTTTCTTCATTAACTTGATCAATACCTGCAAACCAGTCTCTGGTGTAAAGGTCATTATACGTAGGACATGGTTGTAAAACGTCAATAAATGAGAGACCTTGGTGTTTTATTGCAGCCGTAATAAGATCTTTTAATTGCCTAACATCATATGAATAACTTCTAGCAACAAATGTAAAACCGCTAGAAATTGCTAGGGCTATAGGATTTACATTGTAATTTGGATTAGGGTTTGGTAATGATTTAGTCTGTTCGCCTAACTTTAGAGTTGGTGAAGCTTGACCTTTTGTTAATCCATATACAGCATTATCAAATATGATGTATGTCATATTGACATTTCGCCTCCCCGCTGCAACAAAATGACCGGCTCCAATTCCCAAACCGTCACCGTCTCCACCGGCAGCAATTATTGTCATTTCAGGATTTGCTATTTTTGCACCCTGAGCAAATGTTAAAACTCTACCATGAAGAGTGTGAATTCCATATACGTTGATAAAATGAGATGTTTTACCTGAACAGCCAATTCCAGAGAAAATGGCCGCCTTGTGTCTAGGTATTTGCATTTCTGTTAATGACATTTGTATTGCATTAACTATTCCAAAATCTCCACAGCCTGGGCACCAATCGTTATGTACCTGAGTTTTGTAATCACCTAGTTTAATCGCCATATGTTAACACCTGCTTTTTTTCAGATTTCTTTTCTAGTATTTTTTTCAAAGAATCAAAAATTTCTATACATGTCATAGGTCTTCCTGTATATTTTAAAACATAATAGTCTGGATCTCTTAGCAAATTTTCTCTTATCAATGAAGCAAGTTGGCCAGTCATATTTGCTTCAATATCAATTATAATTGAAGAATCTTTTAGCATTGATTTGATATAGTTTGTAGGGAATGGATGTAATAGTTTGATATCAATAAAACCAATTTCGTGTCCTTCGTTCCTATGCATTTCAATTGCGTCTAAGATTGGTCCTTTTGGAGAGCCCCAACTGACTATACAAATGTCTAACTTGCCATATGCTACAGCCTGATCGTCCTTAGGAATTAAAGACAGCATTTGCTCAACTTTTGTTTGTCTTTTGTCCATCATCTGAATTCTATTCACTGGATCCTCAGAGATATGACCGTATTCGTCACTCTCATCACCAGTATTCCAGAAAACACCATTTTCAAGACCAAGCTTTGATCTTGGAGAAATACCATCAGGTGAATGAGCAAAACGTTTGTAATCACCATCTATTTTTTCAAGTAATTTTCCACGATCAATAGAGATTAAATCTGGCTCAAATCGCTTACATGTAACAACCGAACTAGCAATGAATTTATCAAGTATGTGAATAACAGGAACCTGAAAAATATCAGCAAAATTGAAACATTTGCACGTATCGTAAAAACTGTCTTCAACATCACCTGATGCATAAACTATTCTTGGGAATTCTCCGTGTCCTGCATTAATTGCAAAAAGTAAATCATCCTGACCTTGTCTTGTTGGTAATCCAGTTGAAGGTCCACTCCGTTGAAATAGTGTAATAACTACTGGCGTTTCGTTTATTCCAGCCCAACCAAGTGTCTCTGCCATTAAAGAGAATCCTGGTCCTGAAGTTGACGTTGCCGAGCGTACACCTGTTAATGATGCACCAACCGCCATTCCTATCGCCGAAATTTCGTCCTCTGTTTGCACTATAGTGGTAGAACCCGGTCTATCCTCTTTTACTTGTAAAATTTCATGGGTTTCCAAAAATTCACTTTCGTCTGATGCAGGCGTAATTGGATAGTATGATTGAAACCTACATCCACATACTATCTTTCCAAGAGCTGAACCCTGATGACCCTGAACTAAAAGTGTGTTTGATTCCTTGTCTATTTTACTAATTGAACTATTAAAATCAGAAAATTTTGCTGACGCATAATTGTAAGAAAAGTTTGCTGCTTTCTTATTCAAGTCAACAATAGAAGGTTTTTTTGAAAAAGTATCTTCGATAGCCTCCAACAGTGGTTCTATTGGGGCTTTCAAAATTCCAAGTGAAAATGAGACTCCCAGTACGTTAAACAAACGTACCATACGTGAAAGTTCAGGGCTGTTCAATTCGTTTGCAATATTTGATAATATATCCCTAAATGAGATTGGATAAACCTTAACACCATTCTCCTTTGCCAAATCAAGTATGCTTGAAACATTCGGCTCCATATTTTTAGAATTAAAAAATTTCAATAATCGTGCCTTATGGCTCGCTTCAAGAGTTGGAATTTGATCAACTGTTGTATTAACTATGGAGGCATCATAAATTATTGCACCGTCTTTGATTATTTCTAAACCATGCCTAACCAAAGTTTCAGCGTCATAAGCTACCATAATGTTTGCACCGTTTATGTTTGAACGAATTTTCTTATCTGAAAGTCTCACCACGAAATAGCTGTGCAGGCCTTTGATGTTAGAGTGGTATTCCCTTTTTCCAAAAACGTGATAGCCTAGTTTTGCGCCAACTCGTGAAAATATGTTTGCTGCTGTATCAACACCACTTCCTTGTGGTCCTCCGATTAACCAACTATAGTCAAAAGCCATAACAAATGCTTCCTTTATTGAATATTAAAAATGATATGTTCATGTGAACAGCATACAGAATAAATCGGATTTATGTTGATTTATAGAAGTACGTGCTCTATTGCCTTTTGAATATCTCCTGTATTGATTACATTTGCATCCAACATTGCTTCAAGAGTCCTTAAAACTTTCAATTCTCCCGTTGCTCCCGCAATAGTTTGAGGGATAACAACACAAACATCTGACACAATAACTGTCACGTCATCATCTTTTCCGTATTTCCAGTTCCTTGGTATGCCAATGTAGTAATTCCGAGAATCTTTGTTGCTTAGATCTTGATATATTACTTCAACCATTAATTTTCATAAAACTCTGAATCTTAAAAATGTAATACTAATACTGGCTGTAGCATAATTAACCGCCAGTAGCTGCGCTATCATCAGTAGAAAGTTTTAGTGCACATTCGCATTTATCGCGTTCTCCACAGAACGGGCAAACACAGGTACAATTTTCTATTGGGTTTTTACAATCATCACAAATAGTGAATTCTTCGTTGGTATTATCAGAACTCATTGATTTTTTATTGTTAAGATATTATAAATGGTTTAAGTGGGCGTTCATAACTGAATTAAATCATCGGGATCTCCACGAATACAATCAGTTTGTACAGATTTGAGGTTTTCAAATTTGATTCTACCTTTTGGTATTTTTCCATCGTTTTGAAGTGATCCAATTTTTGACGAAACAGATGTCTTGTGTTTTTCACATGTAATTCCAAGCATAAATTCATCATTGTTAGATACTACTGTGATTACGTATTTTGGCGGGTTAACACAGTCTTTGTTCACTTCTCTAATGGAGCACTTGTTAGGTAACAACAAAAAAATTGTAATTGAAATGGATATTAAGCTTATCCAAAAATTTTATTGAAATTCCAAATTGAGTCTTTTTGATTTTTTGGCTGTGCCAAGATTCCCTTTTCTTGTAATTTTTTCACAACAAAAGCAGAGTAAGCTGGAGCCCCAGTTGCGCCAGGAGTATTATAATTTACTATATGAAAAGAATTTTTACCTTCAGTTTCAATCATTTCGGATACAAAATCTCCATCAGGTGAAATTACTGGTGTTCTAATTCCTGATGTTCCGCGTTTTGGAAAGTTTTCTGGTTTGACGGCAGGAATAAATTTTTTCACCCTTTCAACCATGGCTGATTTAGAAATTGAACTAAGAAATTCCTTAGATACCAGTGAAATAAAGTCTGTATTTAGAAGAAGCTTCTTTGCACTACCGGTAACAATGTCCATGATTTTTGAAAGTGTGGTAGGTATATCTGTGATAAAGCTGTCATATGCCTCTGGAGAATCAACCGGAACTGCGTTTGGACCAATTTCAGTTTCGCCGTTGGCTCTTTTAATCCAATGTGGATCTAAAAATGGAAATTCTGGATAGCGTGGTACAGTATAGATATTTGTTTTAACTAGATCTGCAATGTCTGAATTGGCTACCCAATATTCACCACGAAAATGAAGATCTGAATAACCTTTTAACAATCTAAATTTTTTAGCAATATCAAGAGAATTTCCCCCAGCACAATTGATAACAAAATTAGCTGTCAGTGTTGAGTTGTCTGAAAATATCATGTTTACATCTTTAGATGTTTCTTCTACATACTTTACATTATGTCTAAGTAAAAAATTTATTTTATTTTTTTTCGCTAGATTTGTAATTGCATTTGTAAGCATACCGTAGTTTGTGGAAGCCTCCTTGGTACAATAAAGACCAGAGTGACAGGTCAAGTTTGGTTCCTTTTTTTTAAGTTCGTTGGAATCAAGAATTGAAATATCTTCTTCAGTTAATCCGTTTTCTTTTCCCAAAACCATATATTTTTCAAGAGTTTTGTGTTGTTCCTCATCTAACGCAATTTCAATTGTCCCGCCCTGAACCCAAGGAATATTGTTTTCATTAGCCAATACTTTCCACATATCATGAGAAAGAAATGCGGCTTTTGCAAAATTCTTCTTTTTTTTAGAATCCAAGTAAAACGGATAATGAATTACGCCACTGTTACGAGTACTGGAATGTAACGCAACATCAGGTTCTTTTTCAATTACACAAATCTTTAGATCATATAATGTAGAAAGCCAATATGAAATTGTAGTTCCTAATACTCCTGCACCAATAATTGCAATATCATATTTTTGCATTGCAATTATTGTCACTTTTGGTTATGTAAAGGCGCCGGGAGAGAGATTTGAACTCTCGATCCCTTGCGAGAACGCGCTTTATGGTTTTTATAAAATTCCAGGCGCGCGCCCTACCAGGCTAGGCGACCCCGGCATTATTTATTCGCCATATAGATTTCTGAATATCTTACTTTAGAAGGTTTATGACTATGGATTTTTTCACTTTGTTGTTATCATGGTCAAATCCCTCAACTATGATCTTGTATATGCCCTCCAATGAAGCAGAGTTGTCCATCCTTTTCTGATCCCAAACAAATGTTTTTTCCTCCATTGGTTCAAGCGTTGAAATTACTTGGGCTGCCATTGGAGTGTAAAACAACACACCGTCAAGTCCTGTCACCTTCAAACCATACGAAGCATCAGAAAATGTTAGTGGCACGGTGCCAGAATTTACAATTTTAATGTAAATCTGCTCTCCCAATTCAAAATCAATCTTTTCTGTTACAATGGAGATTGAAGGACCTAGCTGAAATACTAATTGCTCATGATTAGACTGAGAGTTCACGAAAAATCCAAGTGTCAAACCTGCCAGCACACCAACTGAAATTGCAATTATAAGACCTCTAGGTACTTTTTTCATCTTGCCTAAGTATTCGTGACGTTTTCTTTAATTGTTGACCGTGATCTCCAACTTTTTGGGTAGGTTTCTGGCGCCATGATTATTCGTTTTGTTTCAAAGGCATATCCTTTTGTATTTTCTTTGATATCATCTTCAGACATCAAAGATTGTGCAAGTGCTACAATCTCTCCTTTTTGCGTGTAAATGCCAACAAGATCTTCCTTTTGTAAATTTGGAGAAATTTGTAATATTCCAGGTATAGCAAGCTGTGCTCCATGACATAGCGCATCAACAGCAGTATCACGAATAACCACTGACTTGATTTCACTTAGGACATGCTCTATTGGATGTATCATAGTAGATAGTTTGGAATCATCTTTGTTGTCCTTCCAATCTGCAAACGCAACTGCGATTTGATGAAGAGTAACTAATGGATAATTTTCATGAAACTGGCTTACACGAGTTCGTCTTAGCTCAATCATAGTAGCGCCATGCACCAATATTTCACCAAAATCATAGATCAATTTCCTAATATAGGTACCTGCCTCGCAAAGTACACGGATTAAAATCAAGTTTTCTTTCTGTTCAAGCAACTCCAGCTCAAAAATTTTACGAACTCGCGTCTGTCTTAAGACAGATGAACGCTGAGGTGGTTTTTGGTAAATGTCTCCACAGAATTCATTTAAGATATTTTCAAGTTTTTCTTTAGATGGCAATGAATGTAGTCTGCCCAATGCATGATACTCTTTTGGACCAAGTAATAAAACACCCAAGGCCTTTGTGCCCTCACCAAGACCCAACGGAAGTACACCAGTAACTTGTGGATCCAAAGTACCGCTATGTCCAGCCTTTGGAATTTCAAGAATGCGTTTAGTCCACGCAACAACTTCGTGACTGGTTGGACCGGCTGGCTTATCCAGCAGTATTAAACCGTAGTTTAGCAGCTGTTCAACTGTACGCTTGTTATAGTATGTACCATATTGATTGTCAGTAATATCTTCGTCGATGGTAATTAGACCCTCAAGTTGTTTTAGCGTCAAAAATATTTCCTCACAGTTGATTTTGCAACTTCAAGAACTTGTTCTACATTAAGGTCATCGGTTTCGATGATCTTATCAAATACAGATAGATCTTCACCAAACTCAAATCCGTATAATGTTTTGTAAATTATTTTATTTTCACTATATCGTTTTTGTACAATTTCTAAAGCGTCGGTTTCTGATAAATTGTCCCTAGTAGTCATTCTTTGGACACTATTTTCTTTAGAACCAGCAAGCCAAATCTTAACTCCGCCTTCAACAAGCCATGGAAGTGTATAACTGGTTATGACAACATCTCCTTTAGAAAAAAGTTTTTTGAGTTTATCATCTACCTTTTTGTCAAATTCAGAATTTTTTTGGCGCTGGCTAAGAAAATTCATTCCTTCTTGTGTATCCCACCAATCATCCCCCCCTGTCTCAAATCCTTCCTCTTCAGCTAGTTCTTTTAGTATATCCCCTCCACTCAGATGTAGAAGACCAAATTCTTTTGCAAGACCTTTAGCAATGGTTGTTTTTCCTATTGCTGGTGGTCCAGAAATAATTATAGATTTTATCAATCCTATTCATTCATAGAAGTCTTGGTTAGTTTCATTATCATTCCACTAAATGCAATGGCAGTAAGAAAATACCAAGCCCACAGAAAGATCTCATTTTCAGTATTACAGAATGGTCCAATACCTGCAGCTGCATCTTGTGCCATTTTTTCAGCTGTACAAGTGAGTTGGAAGAAATCACCAGGTATTACATTTAGAGGGATTGGAGAAATGGCTACAGTGTATGAAAATAACGTAGGCATTAGAAAGTAAAAAATCAACAGTAGTGGAATTATGGTAATCATCATTGGACGCATGTTCATCGTCATCATTTCCATACTCATTTTGTTCATGTAAGTAGATTTTTTGCTTAGTTCCGCAATTTTTGCTTCATCTTTTGCCTTAAAGGCTGCCATTCTTGCTTTTTGCCAAGTTTTTGTCTCTTTCATTATTCTTTTGAGTTTTACTGAATCAACTAGTTTTTTTCGAACTCCAGCATTGAATAGATTTAACATTAGAGAGAAGCCAATAACTGCAAACACTGATGGTAACATGCCTTTTACTAGTGGATCAGCACTACCAAGTGGACCTTCTCCCCGTATTCCAAAAAGATCTCCTTGTAAGAATATAAGATCCAAGAAATTCAGGATAAAGTTAAACTCAATCATAGTCCTATAGCACCTAATACAGCAACAGCTACTTCATCAACCTTTCCCTCATGATTGAAGACTACCTTCATCGGAGAACCTGAAAGAACAGAACAGCTAGAAAGCATTGCGTCTTGAACAGCAAGTTCTTTTTTAATATCTTCAATAGAAATTGTATCTCTGTTTCTAGTGTTATCCTTCATTCTTCTATTGTGTATCTCATCAGGACTAGCAGTAATTGCTATGAAATTAGTAGGTTGTATGATTTGTATTACATAGTTCGGAAGACCAGGATAGAAACCTGATTTTGTAGATATGAAAGCATGTGTGTCGATTAAAACTACATCGTCTTCCATCTTTGATATCTTTTCTGCAGCCATTTTTTGAAGGTCTTGTTGTTTTTCTATTGGTAATGTTCTTAATTCGTCTCTATCTTTAACTCCGTTTTTCATTGCCTCCTCAAGCATTACTGTCCCAAAACTGTGTACACTAACAGTCTTGCTTTGTTGTATGATTAGTTCCACAAGTTTTGTAACAAGAGATGTTTTACCAACTCCAGGAATCCCAACTATTACAACTTTTTTGTTATCTACCAAGCCAAGCACCTAGTCTGGGCATTACTACTTCAACTTTTTCTCTTACAAGCTGGTTATAATAGTTAATCAAAATATCCACAGTCAACAAAATACCTATGCCAGAACCAAACACTCCCAAAATATCAGAAACGCCAGCTATTAGACCTAATATTACAGAGCCAAGAATGGTAACGGATGGAATATACTTGTTTAGAAGCATCTCTACTGGTTTGTTCGATCTCCTAAATCCAGGAATTACGACATCAGCGTCCAAAAGGTTTTGTGCAGCCTTTTTGGATGAAAGACCACCTAATTCCACCCATAATTTTCCAAATACAACTACAATACCAATCATGAATAAGACATACAGCACTCCCCTCATGGGATCCAAAGCTAAAAGATCCAATCCTCTGGGTGGCGTTATGTAGTAAACAATTCCTCCTATGGGATTTCCCGGACTAGTGGGATCATATTGTGCAAGTATATTAAAAAGTGGATTGGCGTTACGGGGATTAAACTGTGACCAAAGCATCTGACCCATAAATAATGCATTTGCTGTAAGAGCTGATGCCAAAATTACAGGTATGTTTGATACATACATTAATTTGATTGGATAAGTTGCCGCAAATCCTCTATATTTTGTTGAGACGATTGGAATCTCAACTTTCATGCCTTGAGTATATACAAGTATCAATAGGACTCCAACTGTAAGCAAAAGTCCAAATATGCTAGGCAGCTGATTTGACCTGAAGAAAACATCAGCAAAATCTCCCATTCCAGTCTGTAAGTTTTGAATAATGAAAGGAACAATACCTATACTGCCGCCATCGCCAGCAGGGAGAGGACTGAAAAGACTCCAGAGTATCTGTTGAGAAACTCCACATGCAATAAACAGACTAATTCCTGAACCTAATCCCCATCCTTTCTGAATCAATTCATCCATAAACACTACAAAGACAGATGCGGCCATGAGTTGCCCTACCAGAATAGCCAGAACACTGGGTTCACTTATGCCTGGACCATAAACAGCCCAACCATAAACGGCAGACTCTATGACTATGACAAAGTAGGTCAGCATTTTAGTAGCTGTCTGAAATATGCCACGTTCTTCAGGGCGTTTAAAGTCAAACTTGAGAATGTCAGAACCCCTAAGTAATTGCATTAAAAGTCCAGCTGTGACAATTGGTCCTATTCCAAGCTCAACTAAGGATCCTTGTTGTGAGGCAAAAATAACACGTGCAAATGCTAGAAAGTCAAATTCTGGAGCTGTAGCCCCAAAGAGAGGTGTTTGGCCCATTACCATATAGATAAAAACACAAGCACCGCACCACAGCAATTTTTGTTGAAGTGATATCTTTCTTTTCGGTTTTGGAACCTGAGGTAAATATGGTTCAGCCTTGGCTACTATCTTTCGAACGTAATCAGTAAGAGTTCCTTTAGCCATTCTTTTTTACCAACTCTCCCCCTGCATTCTTGACTTTGTCTTCCGCTTTAGAGGTAAATTGGTCTATTTTGATAGAATATGCGTTTTTTATTTGTCCGCCTCCTAGAAGTTTATCAAAACCCAAAGCCTTCAAGTCTAGGATTTTTTTGTCATTTTCTTGTTTGCCATGTTGTGAATACAAATCATCTAGGTCGCGAACATTTGTCCACTTTTTTATGATATTTCGTTGAGGTGGATTTAGAGAGCTGTGACCAAAATGGTCTGGGTCATCTTTTAACATAGAACTAAAGTGATGCTTTAACATCCCAGATTGACCAAGTCCGCCCTTATGACCACTAGCTCTGTGCTGTCCAACTTGACCCCATCCCATGTGTCTACCGCCTCTAAGCTTTCTTGTTTTTCTTAATCTTGTTGGCATTTTACATCATTCTCTTAACTAAAGTAGTGAGTTCCTTATTATGTCCAAGAATTCCCTTTTGACCATACAAACGTTTTGTACTTCGTTTAAATCCTTGCCTAGGGGGAGATAAAGCAAACCATGGTTTTAGAGGTTTGATTTTTGTCATACTAATTTTTCCTTCTGATAAAGAGGTTGCTAGTTCGTTAATTGTTTTAAAACCAGCCTTTGAAATATCTTCAGGAGTGATTTTTTTGTAACCAGATCTTCTGCCCTTTTTATCCAACAGTTCTTTAGTTGTTGATAGATCAACTTCTTGCCAAGAAACAAATTGTTGTATTTTTTTTAACATGCCATCAGTGTTTTCTTTAACCGGAAGTATTATGGCACGATATTTCTTTTCTAATTTTAAAAGACGCAATGTAGTATTGGCCCAGTATGGTACATCTGCTTGACCCTTTATTCTAATAACTAGATATGCCTTTGCCATTTTTCAACCCTGACTAAAAGTCTGTCTTAAACATTGCAAGACAGCTTTTGACGTAGAATTCATTGTACTAGTAGAACCTTTTGCAGTAGTCCATGCATCTTTCAAGCCAGCAAGTTTAAGCAAATTTCTAATTTTTTCGCCAGCTACTAATCCTAGTCCACGTGGAGCGGGCAGAATTTCAATTACCACACTACCGCCCTTTCCTTTTACTTTAAATGGTACAGAATGCTTCTGATCACATCTACATTCCCAACTACCACAACCTAGTTTTACTGGACTTACATTGAGATATGCTGAATTGTTTGCCTTTTCAATAGCAATTCTCATCTGCTTTGATTTTCCCATACCTATACCTAACCATCCATTTTCATTTCCTGCTGCCACTAATGCCTTAAAACGAGTAGATTGCCCATTAGCTGTCATTTTTTGAATTATTCCAACATCAATTACTTCAGTTTTTAAATCAGGTAATAGTTTTTTTACAATACCCGCTTCTTGAATTCTTAGACCTTGAGATAAAATTTCTTCCATAGAATTTATTTCGCCAGCTACTACTCTTTTTCCTATACTAGTTTTTGGTATCCATACTTCTTCTTCTTTCTGATATCTTCTACGTGGTGGACCGGATGAATTTCTTGATCGTGGTGGACCGGATGAATTTCTTGATTGTGGTGGACCAGATGAAGCTCGTGATTGTGTTTGACTCATTTAGCTTTTGCTCCAGTATCTATAGAAGATTTGATATTTTTTACATCATTTTTGACTTTTAGATGTTCACCATTTATTCTATCATTTGTAGGAAAAGTTTTTTCATCTGCTGGTATTTCAAGTCCTGCATCAACAACACCTTTCAGTGCTGCAGCCATTCGTTGTGTGTATTGTCTTGTACCACTATACATAATTGCTGAATTCGTGCCCTTTTCTATCGCTTTTTTTCCTGCAGAATAACCAGTTAGATAAGCTGCTGGGATGTTCTTACGTGATCCCTTCCATCCTTTTTCAATTAAAAATCTAGAATGTGCTGATGAAATAACTTTATCTCCAGTTAATTCTGGGTGGATAACTTGAACTTGTGTATTTTCATTCGATATTTGTACAGTAATAAAATCTCTATGCCCCATCAGCATGTTCTTCCTCCGATTATAGTTAGTTTTATTTTCACGTATTCTACGTAATATTTTTGTGTATGCCATATCTATACGGAAAAAATTTGAATCTGCTTTTATAAACGTTAGATACTAAGTAATGATAATAACAAAGCTTTTTGTGTATGCAGTCTATTTTCAGCTTCGTCCCAAACTACTGATTGTGGCCCATCAATAACAGAACTAGTAACCTCTTGTTCACGTTTTGCAGGCAAGCAATGCATGAAAATTGCATCATTTTTGGCTTTTTCCATCAAGGAATCATTGACCTGGAAGGATGGTAGGAATTTTTCAGTTCGTTTTGGATCAGACATATGTATTGATGTAAAAGTATCAGTCATTACTATATCAGCATCTTTAACAGCAGATTTTGGATCGGTTGTTAAATCAACAACAGTGTATTTTGAGGATTTTTTTACAACTTCAGGATTTGGTTCAAAGCCTTTTGGAGTAGCAATTACAATTTGAGTTTGTGTTTTACTACAACCAAAAATTAATGAATTACATACGTTGTTTCCGTCACCAATCCAGGCTATTTTAAGATCTTTGAATTTTTTCTTATGTTCTTTAATTGTCATCAAATCAGCTAAAGTTTGGCATGGATGATACGAATTAGATAGCCCATTAATAACTGGGACTGTAGCGTGTTTTGCAAGTTTCTCAATAAAACTATGTTCATACACTCGCGCCACAATTGCATCAACATAACGTGATAAAGTTTTTGCTGTATCTTCAACTGATTCTCCACGGGAATGTTGCATTTCATTTAATGATAGATTTACAGTGTGACCTCCTAGCTGTAACATTCCTATTTCAAAACTTACTCTGGTTCGTGTTGATGGTTTTCCAAACAGCATAGCTAAAGTTTTATTTTTTAGTAATGGTTTTTCTTTTACCGTTTTATTTTCTTTCTTTAGTTTTATGGAAAAATCAATTAATTCTAAAAATTCTTTGCTGGAAATCTCATCAACAGTTAGAAGATCTTTTGTTTTAAGTTTCATTTTCTAGATTTTCCAGATAATTCTATTACTTTTTAGGTTTTGTTTCTAAGATATGTTATCTATTTTGGCCGTCCATCGGCAATCCATTTTCTTATTTTTTTTACCATTTCAAACGCTTCCTTATCACTACTAGGTGATGGTACGTCAAATAATTCAGCAAAATCTTCTATGTCATCAGTTTTAATTCCTTCAAAAGGATCAGATGAAGGCTCTTTAATTTCTGGTTCTGGTACAGGTTCTGGTTCAGCTGTTGGTTCTGGTACAGGTTCTGGTTCAGCTGTTGGTTCTGGTACAGGTTCTGGTACAGGTT
>JACATA010000011.1 GCA_013390375.1 Marine Group I thaumarchaeote | reverse complement strand
AGTTTAGAGGCCAAGATAAGCTCTATGGAGTAACAAATGAATACAAATACCCACCAGATGCAGAGTCAAAACCAAAGGTGATAAATTCTGTAATTAATTCAGATGAAATAACAAGTAATGAAATTGACACAATGACTTGTCAATTGCTAAATGATGGAAAAGATATTTTTGTTTTAAATGAAAAAAATCTCATAAAAGCTGATCCCGATCTTATAATATCACAGGAAACTTGCGAAGTTTGTGCTGCATATACTAATCAAGTCAATAAAGCAGTAAAAATTCTGCAAAGAAAACCAATTCTACATTCAATGGATCCACATAACTTACAGGAGATCATAAATTCTGTTACAGAGTTAGGTAAAATTTTAGGAAAAGAAATCAAAGCAAAAAAAATCATCAATTCGTTGGAAAAAAGAATTCAGCATGTAAAAAAATTACAAAATAACAAGAGACCAAAAGTTCTTGCAATTGAATGGATTGACCCATTTTTTACAGCAGGACATTGGGTTCCTGAAATGATACAAATTGCAGGAGGGAACAACATGATTAGTAAAGTTGGAGAACATTCAAGACGTTTAGATATTCAAGAAATCATTTATTCAGATCCGGACATGATTATTATGATGCCATGTGGATTTGATACAAAACGAACTATTACAGAATACAACAACATATTAAAAGAAAATCAAGAATGGAATTCTCTCAGAGCTGTAAAAAATAATAGAATTTTTGCTGTTGATGCAAATTCGTTTTTTAGTAAACCTAGCATAAGAACAATTGATGGATTAGAAATTCTTGCTAAAATTATCCAGCCAGAGAATTTTGAATTCCTTAAAGTACCTGAAGAATCATTTTCACGAATTTCATAGATTAGAGATAAGTTTAGGCACATAATACTAAAAACAAGGTTAGCTATTTTTTTGCAGCAGTAATGATAGACACAACATCTCTATCTCTTAGTTGATAATCAATTGGTAGTCTCAAATTATATCTTAAATCTTTTCCGTAAAGAAGCCCTTTAGTCAAATCAGAATGGATCTCCTTTGCAAGATCTTTTATTGTAGCTCCATTTTTTAGCAAAAGCAAATCAGGAAGTACTCTTCCCTTTTTATCGGACAGGTTTTTTTCATTTGCAACAGGATAAATTGAATTCATCTTAAGCAGTTTGAAAACTGCAACGTTAATTGCAAATTGAACTCCAGTTCTCATATATTCGCCCATAATTCCTCTTTGGATAAAGTTAAGCGCATTAGTTTGCTTTTCATTTAGTTCATCTGATTTGATTATTTCAAATTGTTCAGAACCAGGAGAATATTTTATCAGCCCTTTTTGTTCTGCACGTCTGAGGCTAAATTCACTATCGCCACTAACAGGAATTACTATTGAGTCATTGTAGCGTTCTCTCAGTCGAGAAAAATTTTTGTCTGCTCCTTCAACGTCAATTTTGTTTGCTACAATTAGAGTAGGTTTTGAACTTTTTCTTAGATATGATGCAAATTTTTTGCTATCCGCATTATCAAAATCATCAAAATCTTTTTCTTCAAGTCCAGTAGCTCGAAGAGTTTCTTTAACATGAGTTTTGGTTACACCGATACCGCGATAAAGATCAGTGATTGCGTCTGAAATATCAGTACCGATTCTAATTAATTTTGATACTTTGTCTCTATTTCCTTCTAAAATTTTAAGATACCACATGATTAATTCTTCTTCTATATCTGCAAAATCAGAAATAGGATCACCAGTTCCAACTTCAGTAATTTTCCCAGTTGAATCAATTCCACCAGAAGCATCAACAACATGAAGCAATGCATCAGATTGTGCAGCTATGGACAGAAATTGATTTCCAAGTCCTTTGCCCTTCCATGCATCCTTAATGAGCCCAGGTAGATCTATCAATTCAATTGGAATGTATCTCCACCCTTCAACACATTTTGAGTTGTTTGGGTTATCTTGAATTTTAAATTCTGGATGAACACAAAGTGTAACTGCATGTGCTATTCCTATTACTGGTTTTTTGGTAGTAAATGGATAAGATGAAATTTCTTCAGAAGACAATGTAGCAGAATTAAAGAAGGTTGTCTTTCCAGTGTTGGTTTTACCAATTAAGCCAATCTTAATGGGCATACAATAATTCCCATCTTAGAATATTTATCTCTGCCTAGGAATTGGGAGAGTTTTTGTTTTTGATTTGTTCAAGTGAATGGTTTAGTTCTTTGATGGCCCAATCAATGTCAGAAAAATCGTCCACAGATAGAGACTCTTTCCATTTTTCTAAAACACTGCTTGCGATTTCTGAACAATTGTACAACAAACTCCAGTATGGATGATGTTCAGCTGTTGCATATGCAAGTTCTGCTACATCATTAAGGCCATTTCTTGCCCTTGCCAAAGATGTAATTTTTTCACCAAAAATTTTGATAATATCATTTTCAAGATCTTGCTCAATTTTTAGAGGAGTGTTTTGCAGTTCATATTTTTTTGCTAAATCAAGTAGATCACGATAAAAATTTTCAAAGTTTGTCATCTCAACAGTCTCCGATGTTCCGCCAACATACATCTGTTAAAAATAACTGTGATTCCTTCCTTTCTTGCTAATTCTTCGGCTTCAGAATTATGGATTCCTTCTTGCATCCAAATTACTTTTGGTTTTTTCTTTATTGCTTCTTGGATAAAGGGTAAAACTTGGTCTGAAGGTCTGAATATATCCACAATTTCAATTTCTTCATTAATTTCTAAAATAGAATTATAGCATTTTTTACCCAAAATCTCTTCAGAAGTTGGATTTACAGAAGTTATATCATATCCATTATCAGAAAGATATTTGGGAACAAAATGAGCCGCTTTGATAAAGTGCTTTGACATTCCAACAACAGCAATTTTTTTTAATGCAAATATTTGTTTGATTTCTTCATCAGTATGAGAGTCTCTCTCCATGAATTCTATGAGATAAATTAGTTTTTATAATTTTTAGTTTAGATTGTACATGATGTTTACTTCGTTTGACGACTTTAGCTTCCTAAAAATTCTTTCTTTTTTGAAGGCACATGAATCAGAGTTTTTATCTGGACAGGACATGAGTGATATTCTAAAAATAAGCAGAGTTGCTGTATGGAAGGATATTAAAAAAATTCGTTCGCTGGGCTATAAAATAGAATCGAAACAAAATCTAGGATATAGATTGGTAGATTCATCAGAACTTCTCTTACCATGGGAAATCACTCAAAATTTGAATACTAAATTTTTAGGAAAAAGAGTTTATTATTTTGATTCAACAGATTCAACGCAAAATTTTGCAATGGAAATTGCGTCTAATGATAAAGAAAATGGTACAGTTGTCATATCAAAAAAACAAACTGGGGGAAGGGGTAGAATGAAACGAAAATGGAAATCGCCCACTGGTGGAATTTGGATGTCAATTATAATTCATCCAAAGTTTGATGTCTCATATACAACACTTGTACCTATTGCCACTTCACTTGCGTTATGTATGGCAATAGAAAAAATATTAAAAATTAAACCAGAATTAAAATGGCCAAATGATGTTACGCTAAAAGGAAAAAAAGTTGCGGGTGTATTAGTTGATACATCAATCATATCAAATGAAATTGAAAACGTGGTTTTAGGTATAGGAATTAATTTTAAAATTAAACCACATGAATTGGCAAGTACGATAAAAAAAACTCCAAATTTTTATGGTGTTGCAACACTTGTTAAAAAAAATGAGAAGGCATTACCATTGGTTCAGCAATTCTTATATGAGTTAGAAAATGTTTTTCAATTAATTAATTCCAGGCGTATAAAAAAAATCAAAAGTGAATGGACTAAAAGGTCATCGACGATAGGCAGAAATGTTTCCATTATAACTGGTGAAGGCAATGTTAATGGAAAGGCGGTAAAAATAGATAGTGACGGCGCATTGATAATTTCTAAGGGTAAAAAGGCTGAAAAAATACTTGTAGGTGATATAACGTATGATCAATAGATATATTTTAATTACATTTTTTGAAAAAAATCAACGTTAGTGATGGAACAAAGCATGATTGAAAATACTATAAAATTATTTACGATTTTCTTACTTACAGCAGTACTCTTTGCAGGTTCAGCATTTGCGCAAGATATGGATGAGCGCACCAAGTTGCTTGCTGAAGCACAACAACCGTTTTTAAAAGGTGAATACGAAAAGACTATAAAAATCTATGATGAGATACTGAAAATTTATCCAACAGATTATAAAATTTTTGAAATGAAGGGTATTGCGCTAAGTAATTTGAGATTGGAATCAACCTTAGCAATGCAACCTCAGCAGAATGTATCACCACGCGATCCATCCCATTTGAATAAATTATCTATGATTGAATTTTACAAAGCATTAGAAATTAACCCAAACAGCGTTTTGGCTTTGAATGGCATGGGATTGGGCTTTGGAAATTTTGGGGAATATTCAGAAGCAGAACGGTATTTTAAAAAATCCTTAGAAATAGATGCGGATAACCAAGTAACCCAAAATTATCTTATCTCCTTAGAAAAATTAGTGCAAAAATACTCATTAGATATATTTGAGAATCCAACAAAGAAGCCTGCTTTTCTTCAAGCTCTTGAAGAAAGAACAATCCCATACTGGATCAAAAATAATGCAGGATGGTGGTCTGACGATAAGATAAGCGATAATGACTTTATCGCTGGTATTGAATATCTTATAAAAAATAAAATTATCAATCTAAGTTCGCAGAATATTAACGAAAATTCCTCGGATGTTATACCAGCCTGGATTAAAAATAACGCGGGATGGTGGTCTGCTGGAAAAATATCTGATGGAGACTTTCTATCAGGCATAAAATATCTTATTGAAAATAGTATAATCAAAGTTAACGCTCAAACAGATTCTGAACTTGTACAAAAAGAGTTGGAAAGAAAAGCTTGGAATTTTGAACAATACCTAAAAAACATTCAAAATGATATAAAAAATCAAAATAGATATGTTGAAAATATCAATCCGAGTGAGTATGTAATTATAAAATATTGGAAAGATTATCACAAGTGGAATCTTGAACAATTTATTAACAGACCAAATATTTTCCCGGACAGAAATGTATGGCTTGACCCAGAAACGGATAGATATGTAATTGAATACAAGGTTTACATTAATGATCAACCAGATGGTCTTCCAATTGATCATGTTAGTACATTAGAAAATTCATTTAGCTTTTGGGAGAAGTATACAAATTTAATCGCCAATGACGGTAAAAAAGTGGATATAAGATTTAACACAACTGGCATACAAGGTGAGGCAAGCATTTGGATTACATGGGTTGTAAGAAATATGGGAGAGGGTGTTCTAGGTCACGCTACTTTAGGCAAAGGTGTAATAGAAGTAGCGATTGGTGGTTATGGTTGTGATGGCAGCTTTCAATTACTTGATGTAGACACAGTTGAATATGTTATGACACATGAATTAGGCCATTCAATTGGATTAAACCACGCTACTAACCCTGACAATATAATGTATAATGTAGTTCCGTATGCAGGCTATGCATATTGTTTGTTTAGCTAAAAAATGAAAACATAAAACAAAAACATATTCTATAAAATGAGAGTAAATTAGCTTTAGCTACATACAAATAAACACGAATGAGTAGCAATCATCATTTATATTATAATTATGTAATTATAAGTAGAAATGGAAGACGTACCAATTACAAAACAACGTTGTCCATCATGTACTAAAGCAAAAATGATCTTGGATAATAATACAGGAGAGCTATTCTGCAGTTTCTGTGGATTTGTCATGCCGGAAAAGCTCATTGAGGGCGGACCTGAGTGGCGTTCATTTTCAAATGATGGTACAGATAGAAGTCGTGTTGGTGCTGGCACATCAATTACAATACACGATATGGGTCTTTCAACTATCATTGGACAACAAAATAAGGATTCAACCGGTAAACCATTAGATTCATCTATGAAAAAATCTATAGAGAGGCTTAGAACATGGGATAGTCGTTCTCAAGCTCACACATCAGCAGAAAGAAACCTTCGCCAAGCACTAAGCGAGATGGATAAAATGAAAGCCAAACTTTCCATTTCAGATCCAGTAATTGAGAAGGCAGCATACATCTATAGAAAAGCAATTGAAAGGAAGCTTGTCAAAGGTAGATCGATTCATGGTTTGGTAGCTGCCTGCATTTATGCTTCATGTAGAAACACAGAGACATCAAGAACATTAGATGATATTGCAAATGGAATAAATATCAGAAGAAAAGACGTTGCCAGATGCTATAGACTGATTTTCAGAGAACTTGATCTTAAAATACCTGTACCAGATCCCGTTAAAGGTGTATCTAGAATTGCAAGTATTGCAGGACTGGGTGAGAAGACCAAACGAAAAGCAATCAATATACTAAACAAAGCTAAGAAGCTTGGCATAGTAGCAGGAAAAGATCCTATGGGAATTGCTGCTGCTGCATTATACCTTGCTTGTATTTCATCAGGTGGAAGTAAAACACAAAAAGAAATATCAATTGCCTCTGGTGTTACTGAAGTTACGATTAGAAATAGATGTGCAGGGCTAAAAAAACTCTTATAATATAATAATATTTTATTTTCTAATCATTCATTTAAAAAATATATAACAAATCATTTGATTTCTGATAATACGTCAGATTCCTTGCGACGAGTTATAAAAAATATTCCAAACGTAATTCCTAATTGATAAAAGGCATAAAGCATTATCTGGAATGTAGTTGGAACAAAATCTGTAAATTTCCCAAGTAATGATGCAATTAAAACTATAGAACTCAAAATAAAAATAAAATATCTTGCAATGTTATGTATATCAGCAAATCTCAAAAATATAATTAGTGTAACAGAAATAAATGTTGCAATAACAGTTCCTACTCCTGTATTTACACCTATAAGATTAAGAACTAATAGGAATGCTTCATCAGTTGTGGTTGGAATAATGAATTCAGATATAGAAAATTTGATTGGATCGGCAAATTTCAGTACGCTAAGTATTGCATTAATGAAAAAAAGTGCTAGTAATGAGGATGAAACAATTTGTGCATGCCTTTTTAAGCTTGGAAAGCGATTACGAATACCTCTACCCAATATTGCGCCCTGCAGTAAGCCAATTCCTAAAACTGCAGCAAATGTAATTAAAAAATTCTGTTCTGCTAAATCAAATACATTCAAATCCTATCCACTATGATATGCAATTAAAATACAATTAATATTAGAAGTTACTGCTTAACTCTGTCCTTCAATACCCATCAGGGTTAATGTTGAACGAATTTTATCTATTTTGCGTATTTTCCAAGTTATAGTTTCACGTAAATCCTCAACCTGAGGAGATTCAATCTTAGCCAGTATGTCGTAAGCACCAAATGTACCATGAACTTCTTTTATACTATCGATGTTTTTCAGTGCAGTTATGACATCTTCCTCTGAACCAATCTCACAATTGATTAAGATGTATGCCTCTGCCATAGATACCCCACATCATACAGATATTTAACCTGAGATGTGATTCTATAAGATTTTTTATAATGTTAAATGTGTATTAAATCAAAATGGAACCAAAGGGTTATGAGTTATTAAAAATCGAGACAAAAATTGACGTTCTTGAAAAAGAACTTTCTGCTCTTTTTGCTGATTTTAAAAAATATGAATCAACAAAAGACATGGCAATTGAAAATCCTGCATATCAAAAACTGCAGAAGATGAATGTTTGTTGCTTAAATCTCCTCGAAACTTACAGGGAATATACTAAAAATCTTAAAAAAAATATGTAACGGACTATCTAATTCGCTAGGTATTTCAAACCCTAAAAATATTCATAGACCATGCAAACAAAAATTGGCGTAGAATTTGAGATAGATTTTGCTCATACTTTAAAAGGTCACCCAAAATGTGGAAAACCGCATGGACATACAGCTAGAATAATTGTCGAAGCATCTGGTGAATTAAAAACTGGTTCAACATATGAGGATAATATGGTAATAGAGTTTGATGAAATGAAAAAAATATGTTGGAAAACTATCCAACAACTAGATCATACAAATCTTGACAGCATGTTTGATTTTCCTACATCAGAAAATATAGCTATGTGGATTTTTGAAAATTTGAAGGATAAAATTCCAATCTACGGTGTAAAATTCTTTGAAGGCAGTAATAAATACTGTGAGATAACGAAAAGTAATGCCTGATTTTTCTAACTTTTATTTTTTCTAACTGCGCTCTGAAGTTCAGTAAACGCGTCTTGGACATCTTTAACAGCAGTGCCATCCTCTAAGGTACTAACATCTCCAATCTTTTCATTGCTTGCAATTGCTTTTAACACACGTCTCATTATTTTACCACTTCGGGTTTTTGGTAATTTGGTTACAAAATAGATCTGCTGTGGAGTAGCAATTGGTCCAATCCCATTCCTAACAGTTTCTATGAGTTCTGTTCGTAATGAATCTGTATCGTTTTTTGCATCCTGCTTCAAAATTACAAACGCCACTATGACTTCACCTTTTATCTCATCAGGAATTCCACATACGGCGGCTTCTACAACATCGCCATGTGAAACTAGGCTGTTTTCTAGCTCTGCAGTTCCAATACGATGTCCTGCAACTTTTAGTATGTCATCAGCACGACCCAGAAGCCAAAAATATCCGTCAGAATCTTTTATCGCATAATCTCCAGGATAATAATTGTCCTGAAATTTTGACCAGTAAACATTCTTGTATTTTTCATCATCTCCCCATAGTGTAAGTAACATTCCGGGCCAGGGTTTCCTTATTACCAAGTACCCCTTTATGTTGGACCCCACTTCATTACCTTCTTCATCAACTACCGCAATATCAACACCGGGTATTGATCTTGTAGCTGATCCAGGTTTGAGTGGGATTGTTTCAAGACCTGGTAATGGAGAAAGCATCATGCCACCTGTTTCAGTTTGCCACCATGTATCAACTATTGGACATTTTGATTTTCCAATTGTCTTAAAGTACCAAATCCAGACCTCAGGATTTATTGGTTCTCCAACTGTTCCCAGGAGTCTAAGGGATGAAAGTTTGAACGAGTTTGGAATAGCATCACCAAACTTCATGAACATTCTGAGCGCAGTTGGCGTGGTATAAAAAATTGTTACACCATATCTATCAATGATATCCCATATTCTTGATGTATCAGGATAATCAGGTACGCCCTCATACATTATTTCAGTTGCTCCATGAAGAAGTGGTCCATATACCACATAGCTATGGCCTGTAACCCACCCAATATCTGCGGTACAAAAAAAGATGTCTGAATCTTTGATATCAAATGCCCATTGGAATGTTGAATTCAAATGCGTAAGGTATCCACCCGTCCCATGGAGTACACCCTTCGGTTTCCCAGTTGTTCCTGAAGTATACAAAATGAAAAGTGGATGATTACTCTCAAGATGCTCTGGTTCACATTTATCAGATGAACCTTTCATTAATTCATGCCAAAGACTATCTTTTGGACCAAGTTGTAAATTTCCTTCGGCTCTTTTTAAAACTACAACATGTTCTACAAAATTAAGTCCGCTTATCGATTCGTCAATAATCCCTTTTAGATCCATTGAACTGCCTCTTCTGTACCCCACGTCAGCAGTAACGATTACCTTAGATTTTGAATCATCAATTCTGTCTCTTAATGAGGCTGCACTGAAGCCAGAAAATACAACTGTATGAATGGCCCCTATTCTGGCACAGGCAAGCATAGTAATTGGGAGTTCGGGCACCATAGGAAGATAAATTGTAACACGATCACCTTTTCTGACTCCAAGTGATTTTAGGGCATTTGCAAATTTACAAACATCAGTGTAAAGATCTGCATAAGTTATTGTTCTACGAGTGCCATCCTCCCCTTCCCAGAGTATTGCAGGTTTCTTTGCTATGTTATTCTGATGTACATCAAGTGTGTTGTAAGATGCATTGATCTCACCACCAATGAACCACTTAGCAAATGGTGAATTCCATTCAAGAGTTTTTGTCCATTGTTTAAACCATGAAAGTTTTTTTGCTTGCTCATCCCAAAATAAAACTTGATCTAAATTTGATCTTCCTCTGGTTTCTGTATCAAAATTTCCCAAACTAATCTCATAGGAATCATCACTCATTTGTTTTCAATTATAATATGAGTAAGTTATTTCTAAGTGTTAATAGATGTATGTGAGGTTTAAGCTGTAGTTAAAAGACTAGAGTTAGTTATTGCATTCAGTTCTAGACATACAATTAGACTCGCTAGATTCTGGTGAATCTTCATGTTCGTCTTGCTCTTCAGTAAAGGCTTGAATAGGTGATTCTGAATTTTCTATTGGAGGTTCTGGTAAAATGTTTGCATGTTCAGTTATAGTATGGCCTGATGAACCAAGATAGGAAATAGCAGATTCTTGTATCATTTCTTTTTTAGGTTGAGTTAATTCTATACTTTCCAACGATAATTCTTCAATACGTCTTTGTACATTATTAATTTCAACTCTTTCATGTGATAATCGTTCAAGAAGGTTGTTGCAGTGTTTCTGTATGGTTTCAAATGTAGAATCAGTGATTTCCTCACTTTTGAACTGTACTTTTGCATCAAACAACATTACTTTAACTACATTTTCTTGGCTATCTAATTCTTCTAAACGTGTTGATAATTCATCTCTTACTTTTGATTCTGCCTCATCTAATTCCATCAATTTTGTTTTGTATGTATCATGAATTACGTCAGCATCAGATTGCATTGCGTCATTTTCTGATAAAATATCCATCAATGCCTTAAGACGTGAAAGTGTAAGCCTCTTTTCTCTCAAAATCTTTTGTGCATCTATTCTCCATCCCGGAATATAGATCACAACATCTCCTTGTAACACAAGCTGCTCGTATGGAATTTGTTTGAGTCCTTCTGAGCCACAATCGATACCAACTGTCTGAATTCTACCATCTATGTGAGTGAGTGTACCCAGTACATTCCCAATAGTAGTACCATACATATCCTTCACAAGCTTACCAATGATTGAAACCTCATCCTTGGTCATAAGCGATAATGTAAATTACCATATAACCTACAAGGTGTAAAAATCGTTTCCTGCTTTTGTAAGAAGAAATTAACTAATAATAGAATGATAGGTATATAGTCACAATTTTAAAATTGTAATGCCTACAATACATAACATGATTGACAAAAACGAGTTAAATCAAATTCTGGCATTTGTTGCAAAAAGATGGACTGATCTAAGTCGTGACCCTGATAATAAGGCGCTGAAATCATTACCAAGTGATTTCTGGATGAACTCTATTGGTGGACCTGCTGGCAAAGGTAGATGGGTTACAACAATAATGTATACTGACAACGAGGATGAGGCAAACAAATTCAAAGATGTGCTGCTAAGATGGCAATCAAAACCACAACAACCAAAATCACCTGATTTGATTCACATCAACGAAACAAAAGAAAACTCAGAAAGTGAAAACTAGTCTAGATAATTACAAGCAATTCTTGCGATCAAGATTGGTCATGCTTTCCATTTCAATATAATTTATTATAATCACAAATACTGATTATACAATGCAAGAAAAATTTTCAATATCCGAAAGAAAAAAACTTTTAAAACATTTTTCTAACATTGACGATTCTGTTTTTGTGATTACAACACCTAAGCAGGTTGATCGAGGTGCACTCATGTCTAGATATAGCAGGACAGATAAAACTATGCGTAGAGTGTTTCTGGACGAGTTTTTAAAAAATCCAAATCGTGGCGAGGAATTTTACAAACGTGTTTTACTTGAGTATGGTGACGATTCAGTTGCTGAGTTAGGTGGTGCGCAAATTGCAATTGAGGGATTATCAAATATTGCTGTGAAAAAAATTGAGGACAGAAGAATTGGTTTATCCTATTTAGAGAAATCATCAAGATATGTAGCTTGGGATAAAAAAATAAATGGTAAATACAAATTTTATCGTGAACCTGTTTTAATAAAATCACGTTTTGCTGATGACTATTTGGAATCATGTAATTTGGATTTCAACATATATGCAAAGAATGTCCAGCCGATGTTAAAATTCATACGAGAAAATGATCCTATTGAAAATTACAAATTTAAATCACAAGATGGCACTGAAAAGAAAATTTCTAAATTAAAGAATGAAAATGACATAAAATCTGCTAATATGATTTATCGTGCTGCAACGAAAGCAAAGGCATTAGATGTTTTACGTGGACTGTTACCTGCATCAACACTAACTAATGTTGGTATAACTGGAAATGGACGCGCGTTTGAATATCTTATAACAATTCTTTTTAGCTCTGAATTGACTGAAGAAAAACAACTTGGGACTAAAATTAAAAATGAATTGGATAAAATGATCAAATCATTTGTTAGTCGTTCAAATGACAAATATGGAAAGGCATTACAAAAATATTTCAATGACATTAAAAAAATTTCATACAAGGCATCTAGAAATAATATTCGTGGTAAACCAATTCTTGGAAATTGTGTAAAATTAGTAGAATTTGAGCCTGAATTAAGATCAATAAACAGTATTATCACCGCATTAATTTTTGAACAATCTCCTGGCCTTTCATTTGACCAAATTTTTAAAAATGTTAGAAAAATGAGTAAAAAATCAAAAAACAAGATTATTGGACAGCTAATCAATGCAAGACAAAATAGAAGGCATAGACCCCCAAGATCCTTTGAAATGACTGGTTACACATTTGATCTGCTAACAAACTTTGGAATGTTTAGAGACCTTCATAGGCATCGAGCACTTACACTTGAAAGACAGTTACTTACAACAGATCATGGGTTTGATACACCGAATGAAATTATAGAACTCGGAATCGAAAAAGACTTTGATGACTGTATGTATCTAACCAAATCTGTTTTTCAAAAAATAAGACATAAATTTCCAGAACAATCCCAGTACATTGTAAATTTTGCCTACAATTATCCATATTACATGCGCTTTAACCTACGAGAGGCAACGCACCTAATTGAACTAAGAACAGTACCACAAGGTCATGCAGACTACAGAAAGATTGTACAAGAAATGTATCGCTTGATTAACAAAAAACATCCAACATTATCAAAAATCATGAAATTTGTTGATTTGAATGAGTATGGTCTAGAAAGATTTGAATCGGAGAAACGCACAGAAGAAAAAAGAAAAAAAATTGAATGATAAAGTTTCTAAAACAGATAATGAGTGGAAAAGCCAACTATCACCAGAGGAATATAGTATATGTAGGGAAAAAAATACCGAAGCCCCATTCACAGGAATTTATTGTGACTGTAAAGATAAAGGGACTTACAAATGTACATGCTGCGGTCTAGAACTTTTTTCATCTGAAACAAAATTTGATTCCGGAACTGGTTGGCCTAGCTTTTCTCAGGCATTAAATAATGATAACATTGAGTTTGTGAAAGATGCAAGTTACGGTATGTTAAGGACTGAAGTAAACTGTAAAAAATGTGGTTCACACCTAGGGCATGTTTTTGATGATGGTCCACAGCCTACTAATCTGAGATATTGTATAAACTCGGTTTCTCTACGTTTAGATAAGTTAGACTAAATAATCCATTGAGAATTACTATACCATGCGAATAATACTTTGTGGCTTTGGGGTTGTTGGTCAAAGTTTTGCCAAACTTCTGGAATCAAGATCTGAAGATTTGTATGCAAGATATGGACTTAAACCAAGAATCGTATGTGTATTTGATAGAAAAGGTAGTGCCAATGATCCTTCAGGTCTAGATACTAGTAAATTAATTGATGTGAAAAAAAAATATGGTTCTGTAAATAGATACTCTGGTGCATTTGATAATACTTCAGGAACTCAAAATATTAATAATTTAGAAGCGGAAGTTCTCATCGAGGCTACTGAAAGCAACTACAAGGATGCTGAGCCTGGAATGACACATATCATTGATGCAATGAAACGTGGAATGCATGTTATTTCAGTAAACAAGGGTCCATTAGCACTTGCATTCCCTTCACTCATGGAACTTGCAGATTATAATCGCGTTCTTTTTCGCTTTAGTGGAACAGTTGGTGGTGGTACACCAATTTTAGATTTTGCAAAAAATAGTTTAAGAGGTGAACGAATAGTTTCGTTTGATGGAATATTAAATGGTACCACAAACTATATTCTAACCAACATGGCAGATGGTATGTCATTCGATGATGCATTAGATGATGCTAAAAAAAAGGGATATGTTGAAGCAGATGAATCTCTTGACTTGGACGGTCTTGATGCTGCTGCCAAGCTTGTAATTTTGGCAAACTGGATAATGGGAATGAAAGTTACAATGCCTGATATTAAAAGAACTGGTATTAGAAATGTAGATAGTGATGAAATAAAACATGCCACAGAAAAAAATTGTGCGATTAAATTGATTGCTTCCTGCAATAAAGAATTGATTGTTGCTCCAAAAGCAATCGCTGCGGATGATCCTTTGTGTGTCAGTGGAACATTAAACGCAATTTCATTTACATCGGAGCAATCAGGAACACAAACCATTATTGGTAGAGGTGCTGGAGGTATTGAAACAGCCAGTTCTATTTTACGTGATCTAATCGACATAAGAAATGAGAGTACTAAAACTTGAAATCAAATCTGATATCAAAAAGTGAAACCGCTAAAATATTAGAGCAAATAAATACACAATGGAAAATAGAATTGCCTAAGCAGAAAAATGTCAGAACACATGAAGTAGATGAAAAAGGAGTTATAATAACCGGTAATGGAATAACCGCAGTAAAGATCGGTGATGATATACTACCTTTTTTGGATGATATTCCAATTTTAGAAAAATTTCCATATGTGACAGTTGACATGGGTGCTATCAAATTCGTATGCAAGGGAGCAAATGTAATGAGACCAGGCATTACAAAATTTTCTGACTTTGAAAATGGTCAGATAGTTTGTGTCATAGAGGAATCACAAAATAAATTTCTGGCTGTAGGCAAGGCAAAAATGTCAAGTATGCAATTAGATGAGATAGACAAAGGGGAAGTGATAAAAAACATGCATTATATATCAGATATTTTTTGGGAATCTAAAAAAGAAATCAAATACTAGGTAATCTTTTCAGCTGTTTCTTTAGCGCCATATTTGTTTATTACTAAAACATCTATGTTATCGCCACTTGCTGAGTCCCTCAAGATAGCAGCACGAATTGATTTCACAGCAAGATCTGTGGCTTCTGCCTCATTAAGTTCCTTTTTGTATTGCTGGTCCAAAATACCCAATGCCATTTCCGCTCCTGTGCCAACAGCTGCATAATCATCAGGTAGAACCGAGCCAAGTGGATCCAAAGTGTATATTGTAGGTTTGCCAACTAAACCGCCTACAATAACTTGTGTTAATAATGGAAAGAACCTTCTTTCATACATCATGTTTGACATCATCTTTGCAATTGTGTTTGGTGGCACCTCTCGTTTAATCTCCATTTTTCTAATCTTAGCCAGTGCTGAAATTTGTAATGAAAGAATCTGCATATCCGCAACCAGTCCAGCACATGCTGCACCGACTTGAGGTGTAATCACAAATGTCTTTTTGGTAGTTTTGCTAACGACAAAATTTCCATAAGCAATTCTGCGCTCGCTTGCAAAAACAACACCCTCATTATATGTAATGCCAACAGCCGTTGCACCTGGCATATACATTGCAGTCATAGATCAAGTGGATTTTGAGGAGAATAAAAGTTCTTGCGATAACATATTTACAAAATACTAGTTAGATCTCGCAAAGTTATCCAAGATAAGACACATACATTTTGTGGCTTTTTTTAGTAAATCAATGCGCGTAAACTCGTTTGGAGAATGAATACGTGAGAAGACATGCGTGGATCCAATAGCAATTGCTGGTGCCTTCAAAATATTTGTGAATGCATGCATAGGACCAGTTCCAGCACTAGAAATACTTAGAAGATATTTTCCAAATGATCTACGTGCCGCATCTGTAACATCAGAAACAAATGCATGTTTGGGATTTGTCCTTGCCGCAGCTTCACCATGATATATTTTAATTTCAATATCACCAAAACCTTTTTCCACTAGATGGCGTTTTAATCTCATAGCCTGCTTCTTGGGATTCATTTTAGGCACAAGTCTAAAATCAATTTTGACACGTGCCTCTGCTGGCAGAACAGTTTTTGCACCTTCACCATAATATCCAGAGACTATACCTGCAATATTGCATGTCGGTTCAGCAACCAGAGATTTTTTAACTTCAAGTCCAGTTTTGTTTCCTAGAAATTTCTTAATGCCATATTCCTTTTTGAACTCTTTCTCATCAAATGGAAATGATTTAAGAATTTTAATATCTGATTTGGCAAGAGGTTGTACTTCCTTATACCAATCCTTGATTAAGATTTTCCCTGATGAATCACGCAGTGTTTTTAAGGCTTCAACTAAACGCCAAGCAGGATTTTTGATCAATACAGCAAGGCTCGAATGTGCATCCATCTTTGACTCTCTCAATGACAATTCAACATAGAGTAAGCCTTTCATTCCAAGATCTATAATTGGTCTATTTTTACTATCAACATGTCCAAATTCCCATATCACCCCATCACAAGAAAATTTCTTTCTATATTTTTTTAGATATTCTTCAATGTGTGCACTTCCAGTTTCCTCTTCCCCCTCTATAACAAATTTTACGTTGCATGGAACGTCTCCTGTCACTTTTAGAAATGATGTGACAGCTCTTATCCGTGTGATCAATTCACCCTTATCGTCAGATGAGCCTCTTCCATAGATCTTATTTCCCTTTATTTTCCCGCTAAATGGATCCTCATCCCAAAGTTCAACTGGGTCAACAGGTTGTACATCATAATGATTGTAAAACAATAGGGTTTTGTTTGGATTCTTCTTTGATTTTACCTCACCGTATACAATAGGTGAATAATCTTTCATGCTCAAGATTTCTGCATTTATACCAGATTTTTTTAGAGTGTTTTTTACAAGACTTGCACATTTTTTGATTCCTTGATTTTTAGCAGAAACACTTGGTTGCCGTATCAAGACACAAAGATCTTTGATAAGCATGTTCATGTTTTTGTCAACATGCTGCAGAACTTTTTTTGTACTCATTTTATTTTATCAAATGATTTCATGACAGCAGGCAAAGCATCTAGTAAATCAGTTGCTGTCATGTGATGCCCAAGTTTCTTTTGTATCATCTTACCAGCAAGACCATTAAAGTACGCACTAATTACCGCTGATTCTAATGCATCTCTATTGCGTGCAAGTATTCCAGCTATAATACCCGAAAGAATATCGCCTGTCCCACCAACTGTCATTCCAGAAGTGTTTGTTGGATTGAGATATGTTCTTGAGCCGTTAGAAATTATGTCAGTTGGACCTTTTAGGAGAATCGTAACAGAATGTTCTTTTGCAAATTTTTCGACCATTGTAATACGCGCCTTTTTTGACTCTGGAGGAGTCTCTCCAAACATCCTTTTGAACTCACCATCATGCGGGGTGACAACTACGTTTTTTCCAGACAAAAGTGGCAGAATGTAATTTACTAATGCGGTAGCATCAAGTGATAACCTAACATCTCTGGCAAGCAATGATTTAACCAGAAGCTTTAGTGCCTCAGGATCTTGAATTGAAAGACCCATACCTATGGTAGCCGAATCAAGATCGTTAGGAATCTGACCTAATAGTTTGTTAACCGCACCACGAGTTAGTTTGGAATCAACCAAAGGAATTACAATAAGATTAGGTGAAACAGCACGAGTAGACTGAACATTAATTTTTGGAACACATGTGTAGACTAGATCAGCACCTGTTCTCAATGCAGCAAGAGATGATAAGGCTGGTGCGCCATGATAGATATAGCTTCCACCAAGAACCAAGACCTTGCCGTTGTCTCCCTTCCTTGAAGATGATTTTCGTACCGGTACGAATTTTTTTACCAGCTTTGGTGTTATAGTGTTTGACAATATACCCACTTACTTTTTCGATGAATAAACTTTATTTTTACTCACAGTTTTTGTCTTGACCTTTCTTGATTTTTTTGCAGATTTTTTGCCAAAGAATGCCTTCCTTGCATAAGCAAGATAGGCTGTATGTCCGATTCCACGAAAAGAATGTCTTGTTTTTCCTTCACGTGCTTCAATATGGCGAAGAATTTGCTCAGTACATTCAATATCAGAAAATTCATTTTGTACTAGAACCGAAACTAATTTTTCAAGCTGGTTCATAGTAGGGCAGATTGCTACAAAACCACCACTGCCTTTTAGCATCTTTCGTGCCTGTGGAACCACATTCCAAGGATCACCAAGATCAACAACAACTAGATCAACTTCTGAATGTGGTAACTTTTTTGCCTTCTTCAAATCTAATTCGTTCATTGTGATGTATTTTGACATGCCTGCTTTTTTGATATTTTTTTCAGCAATTTTCATAAATTTGGGTTCAACATCATATGTGTATACATGACCTCGTGACCTTACTATTCCTGCTAGAAATGATGTCAATGAACCGCTGCCTGTACCAATCTCAACAACTTTTTGACCGCTGGTAAGACCTGTTCTAGCAACAATGTAACCCAAATCTTTCGGGTAAACTATCTGTGTGCCATGTTGTATCTTCATTACAAAGTCGTGAATGGTTGGTTCAAAAAGATAGACATACTTGTCCTTGTTTGTGACAAGTCTAGAACCATATTCCTTACCTATTGCATCACTATGCTTGATGACCCCGATGTGAGTATGAAGTTGCTCATTTTTTGAAATTTTAGCTAGCCACTTTTTTGAATCATTATAAAAGAACAAAACATAGTTGTTCTGCTTTATTTTTGCCATAAGGTTTGATACTCAATTTGGTTATATGTAATAATCTATCTACATACGCTGTGGAGCTGTAATTCCTAGCAAATCAAGTGCCTTTTCCAAAGTTAATTTGAATGATCAGACTAGACATAGTCTTGCATTAATTAATTCAGGTGTCTCAGCTTTCAAGACTTTGACATGTTCATAAAATGAGGAAAATGCGACAGCTAAATCATAGCAATATTTTGCAATAACTTTTGGGGAATAATTTTTTGCAGCGTCGTTAACAAAAATCTCAAACAGCCCAATTTGTTTGATGAGACTAGTCTCATATTCAGTGTTCAATTGATCAAATTGCACATCAAAGTTCGGTTCATTACCAGATTTTTCTAATATTCTTACAGCCCTAACACATGAATATTGGATGTAACTACATGTATCTCCATCAAGCTTTAGTGAGGTGTTGATATCAAAAGTGATAATTTTGCCAAGGTCAGGTTTAATCAATTCATATCTTATAGTTCCAACAGCAACGTTATGAGCTATCTCGCATAGTGATGCATCATCTAGATCTTCATTCCTTTCTTTTGATTCAAGGAAAATGTGTTTTTCAAGTTTTTCAATAATTTCATCTGCATTAATGTAAAGACCTTTTCTACCTGACATCTGCACATCTTTTCCATCGGTTTTATTGCCAAGAATCTTAGCAGTTTCAGAGCTTAGTGTAACTGCCTCATAACCAAGATGAACATAAGAGCTTTCTGGATTAAATTTTGACATAAGGTTAGTAACAATTTTTTGAAGATTAGTTTGTCTGTTATCAATAACTGTTATGACCTTGTTCGCAGCAAAAGATTGTTTTGGTTCTTGTGTTTTTTCAAGTGTTGTCTCATAAAGTATTCTGCCATTTGACTGCG
Source organism: Marine Group I thaumarchaeote (assembly GCA_013390375.1). Lineage (GTDB taxonomy): Archaea > Thermoproteota > Nitrososphaeria > Nitrososphaerales > Nitrosopumilaceae > Nitrosopelagicus. The sequence goes on along the minus strand of JACATA010000011.1, from coordinate 19,515 downwards.
TAGTATATTTTGCATAATTGAATGGGTCATTTAATACACCAAGTTTCCAAGCTGCATAAGGTATGTCCTTTGCAACATACGTAGTAACTCCATTGCTTCTCACAATTATCTTATCATCTTCGTTTTCAATTGGTAACACCCAACAACCTACATTATCACCTTGATCTTCAAGGTGCACAAGATTTTCTGATTTCATCCTCTCAAATATTTTTTCCCAGAGTTTTGAATACAAGATTTCAGATTCAAAATTCAAACAATCATATGATGCACCAAGATTCCAGACTGTATCTAGCTGATCAGATAAGATTTTTCTAGTTAATGTTTTTCCAAATTTTGCAGTCTCAGATGTTGAATCCTCTAATTCTTTTAAAATTTCATGTCGCCGAGATTCTAAATCTTTGTCGCTTTCATATTTTGAAGTGATACTGACGTAAACAGTATCACCGCAATAGTTAGCAAATTTTTCCCCATCTGGTGGATCCTCTGAAAATCCTCCATACTTAAAACCGACAATTATATCAGCGACCTGAAGACCAGAATCATCAATATAATTCAAAACCTTGACATCGTAATTTGCCTTTGAAAGAATTCTAGAAACTGCATCCCCGATTGCAACATTTCTTAGATGGCCAATATGTAGAGCTTTATTTGGATTAACGGAAGTGTGTTCAACGATAAGTTTGGAATTTTTCCCGATGTCAACACTACCATAATTTTCCTTGAGTGATTCAGGCAAAACTGTATTGTTGAATGAATTGTTGTTGATGAAAAAATTAAGGTAGCCGCTTTTATGTGCCTCAACTTTTTCTAAATCATTTCCAAGATTATACTCTCCGGCAAATTCTTGAGCAATTTCTTGCGGGTTTTTTTTCAAATTTTTTGCAAGTAAAAATGCAACATTACAGGTAATATCACCAAATCCACTCCTAGAATATTCTACAACGAAGTTTACGTTATCATATCCCTTTTCAGTGATAATTTTTGAAGTGTTCTCTTTAAGATGATTTATGATATTAAGAAATGCCATACTTCATCTAAAATCTGATGCCATCATATCTAACCCTTCAAGAACACCTTCTCCTGATTTTTTAGTTGTAATAATTTTAGCCAATTTCTTCAAGTTCTCGGTTGAGTTAGATACTGCGATATTATTTTTGACTACCTTGAATAGTGGAACATCTGTTTCGCTATCTCCAATTGCAATTGTATCATTTACGTCCACTTCAAGCATTTTTATTGCTTCCAAAAACCCAGAGCCTTTGTCTACACATTTAGAATTTATGTGATAAGCATAACCGCTGTCAGTTAGAGATACATTGAGATTATCTTCATCAATGATTTTTTGGGCTTGCTTAATATCAAAAGTTCGTTCTAATACCACCTCAGTCTTCCTAGGAAAAACTGGTTTTTCTTTTATTACAGCGTCAAGTTTAGATTGAATTGTTGCTAGTGCGTGAATGCATTCACCCTTATTCCCAAGTAATTTGTGCTGAATTTTATCACCAAAAGTTATGCAACCACCATTTTCTCCAACTGACAAATGTGTTAATCCACCAAATATTGAAAGTAAATACCCTTCAACAGAAGATCTGCCAGTTACAAGAACTACATTATGACCATCATCCTTCAGAGAACGTAATCTAGACAGTGCCTCAAGATGGATTGTTCCCATACCATTCAGCGTAATGGTCCCATCAATATCAACTGCAAATGTCTTTTTTTCCAACAGATCTTTTTGAATCATACAGCATAATAACTGAAACGTTAGCGAAAGATTATGGGAATACCTGAAAAGATCAAAGCTGTTCAAGATGAAATTGGGAGGACCAAACTTAACAAGGCAACTGAGCATCATGTTGGGATATTAAAAGCAAAAATTGCAAAACTGAAAAGAGAGCAGGAAGCTGTTCAAATTAAAAAAAGTTCTAAAAAATCAGATGGATTTGATGTTAGGAGAACTGGTGATGCAACGGTTGTTATTATTGGACTTCCCAGCGTTGGAAAATCAACATTATTGAATGCGTTGACTGGTTCAAAATCATTAGTAGGTGCATTTCAATTTACAACAGTAACAGTTGTTCCTGGAGTTTTAGATTATCGTGGTGCAAAAATACAGATGCTTGATCTACCAGGTATTATCAAAGGTGCATCAAGTGGTAAGGGTCTTGGAAAAAGAATTTTGTCAGTTGCAAGAAGCGCAGATATTGTATTATTAGTTCTTGATGTATTCCAACCGTATCACGAAGATGTCCTAATAAATGAATTATCAAATATAGGTATAAGATTAAACAAAAAACCACCAAATATAGTAATTGAGAAATCTTCAACGGGCGGAATAGCTATCGCTCAACAAGTAAAATTAAAAAAAATGTCAGAAAAACTTGTCAAAGACATTCTTAATGTTTATGGATATACCAGTGCAAGAGTAGTAATTCGTGAGGATATTGATTCCGAACAATTAATTGATTTTATCACAGGCAATAAAACATATGCAAAATCAATAACAGTTTTGAACAAAATTGATTTGGTTGATGAAAAATTTCTTAAAAAAGTATCAAAAAAGATTAAAACTGAATTTATTCCAGTTTCTGCGGATGCAAATGACAATATTGCAGAACTGAGAGATAGAATTTATGATGAATTACAATTTATCAGAATATATTTGCGGCCAAAAGGTGGTGAAACGGATTACAAAGAACCGTTAATCATAAGAAATGGAAATTCTGTTTTAGACGTATGCAATAAGTTGCATAGAAAACTTAGAAAAGACTTTAGATATGGACTTGTTTGGGGCAAGAGTGTAAAGTTTGGTGGCCAAAGAGTTGGATTAAAACATATTCTAATTGATGAAGATGTTCTGACTATCATAAAAACTAAAGGAACATAAAAATAATTTTTGGCTCACCGTCTTATCATTTAGTATAGATAACTAGTAAGCTTGATTTGTTCCTCGGTTGTAATAATATTTTTTGATGCAAGTAACTCTAACAGCTCTTTGATTAATCTTTTACCTTCTTCAGACATTCCTCCCTGAGCACCTTTTTCGCCAGGTAGACCAGGTGGACCTCTTGAGCCTTGCTCACCTATTTCACCTTTATCACCGACAAGACCTTTTTCGCCAGGTGGACCTTGAGGACCATTATGACCATGTTCACCCTGTGGACCTTGAATTCCTTGTGGACCCGGAAGACCAGAGTCACCAGGTTTTCCTGTAGGACCACGTTCACCTAGTGGACCAATAGTACCTCGCATTCCTTTATCGCCTTGTGGGCCAGGAACTCCAGTAAGACCTTTAGGACCAGGTGGACCCTGAGGACCCTGAGTACCTTTATCGCCAAGTGGACCAGTTACACCAGTAAGACCTTTGTCTCCAGGCTTTCCTTGAACTCCTTTGTCTCCCCTATCGCCAGGAGAACCAGTTGGACCTTTTGGACCATTGTCGCCAGGTCGACCAGTAATTCCTTTGTCGCCCCTATCGCCAGGAGGACCTGTGATGCCTTTGTCACCAGACGGACCTGGAATGCCTTTGTCCCCTTTGTCGCCAGATGAACCTGTTGGACCTTTAGGTCCCCCGATACCTCTCACACCAGGATATCCACGTTCACCACGAACACCTTTTTCGCCAGGTCGACCTGGAGGAGGACGCACGTCTCTAACTTTTTTCACACCTGTGGTAACAACAGGTTTTGGTTTTCCTTCTGGAACAGACAAAAGCTTGTTATCTTGAGAAATATGAAGTTCAAATGATGTGTGAACAGGAGAAAATTGATCCTGAATTGTAATCCATACAGACCCCAAGTCAAACACATTAGCAGATACTTGGTTGGAATCTGTACCTAAAATTTCAGAAAAACGTCCATCAGAAACCTGAAGATGAAAATTATCTTTCCATAAAGAATTGATAGAGTTGTTTGTTATGCTGTCTTCAGATGGTTTACTTTGAGATATAGAAATTGTAACCTCGTAAACGCCAGAGGTAGTTCCAAATGGAGAAGTACCTGAAATCTCTATTCCCTTAGGCAATGTTATTCGTCTCAAGTTGAAGTATTTTATATTTTTCCTAGCGAAAAAATGCAAAAAATAGTGATTTTGTGAAAGAGTTTTTAACTAGATCCATTTCCATAATGAAAATAGCATGGATAACCCATCAAATGAGCAAAATGAGCAATCAGATAAGATGCCGAAGTTTTTCCTAGAAAAGAAAGGAAAGCCAGAAAAAAAGAAATCATACAAAAAATTATTTGGTTTGAAAAAAAAATCTGCCAAGACAGAACTGGTTAAAAAAGATGAAACCAGTCTTGTTGATGCGGATTTTAATCGCAACAAACTGTTCAGTAAGGGAATTAATTTAATGGCAGATGAGAAGCTGGAAGATGCTTCTCATGTATTTCAGATGATCTTAAGGATTAACCCAAATGATGTTGATGCGCTTTTGAAATTGGGATACTCTAGATTTCATTTGGAAGATTATACAGAATCAATGAGGGCGTATGATAAGATACTGGATATTGACGTTGCAAATGCTGATGCATGGAATCTTAAGAGTCTGGTTTACTATGAGCGCAAGGTTTACGGAAAGGCGCTTGATTCTGCAGATAAAGCAATTGATTCTGATCCAACATTTGGAATGGCGTGGTATAATCGGTCATGCTATCTTTCCTTGCTAAACCAAATTCCAGAATCTCTTGATGCACTTGTACGTTCAATAGAGATTGATGTTAAAAATGCAAAGCGAGCTGTAAAAGATAAGGACTTCATGAATGTAAGATTTGAGGAAGGATTCAAAAGAATAGTAGAGGTTGTTGTTATAGAATCACTTCGGCAGGGTTATCACACAATTGGTTCTATTGTCTGGACTACATTTTTAGACTCGGAAGATGTAATCAAATGTTTAACTAGGCTAATGAAAAGGGGTTTAGTTGTAAAACATGAGAAGAGGCAAATCTGGAGTACTATAGATACATATGATCTGATTCCAGAAATTGCAAACAGAATTGGAACGGTAAAAAGAGGTATGTTAGGAATTCCAAGCAAGTCGTTACCAAGACCAGTAAAAAATCTCAAAAATCTGGCAGAAGCAATACAATTGATTAAATCTACAATTGAAGAGGAAGAATTGGAGAAAACGATTGAGTATTGTAATCTGTTCGTTGACCCAACCAAATGTGGTCAAGAAATGATAGATAGCTTTTTAGAAGAACATAGAGAAGTTAGATTATTCAAGATAAGATTAAAGGACAAGGGAATTGACTTTTTGCGTGATAACAAGAAAAAAATGTTATCAATGTTTGAAAATATGGAAATGGCTGTCACTAAGAAACTTCGTAGTGATTTAACTAGTAATTTATTGTAGACTATTCTGCCGAAAGATCCCAGTAGGCGGCGTTTTCTTGTTTACCAATAGGCTTCTCAAGTTTTTTCCATTCCTTAAACGAGTTAACGTAAAGCTTTACGTTTGGAATACCTATCGATTTGAGAGCATAATATGCTAAACCTGACAGTGTGCCAACGCTGCCACAGTATGTTATAATCTCAGCATCTTCTGGAATTCCTCTATTTTTCAGTAGATTTCTCATACTTTCTTTTGTTCTCAAAATTTTTCCATCGGTTGCTAGGGTTCTATATGGTATGTTAATTGAGCCAGGAATATGTTGTTCTAAAAAGTTGAGCCGTTCCCTATTATCTATCAAAACAACATTGTCTTTTTCCTTTGCATTTTCTAAGTATTCGGCAGTAGCCATGATGTCAGGATTCAAGTTAAGTGAATGCTTTGCAGGTTTGATATTTGGTTTTTCCGTACTTGTTTTAAGACCAAGTTCTTTCCATTGTGAATAAGTTACCTCAAGTAATGCAACGTTTTTGTGTCCAATGTATTGAAGAGTCCATGTCACCCTTGATGCTAAAGCACCAAACGTATCATCATAAACAACAACTTTAGTATCATCCGCAATTCCCATGTCTTCTACTAGTTTAACAACACTTTCTGGCGAGTCACCAGACAAAAGACTAGCAAGTGGCAAGTTTACTGCATTAGGAATATGTCCCTGATTGTAATCTTCCTCACGTCTTACATCTATTAGTCTTAAAGAATCATCGTTGATTTTTGATCTAACTGTATCTACATCTACAGTTGTAGGTGTTATTTCACTACTCAAGCTGCACATTCACCTTTGCCCGTAATAGTGTGATAGCTGGTATCAGTTCCATAATCAGAATAAAAGTCTGGATCGTCAGCCTTCGACGGTGGAATAACTAGTGGTGAAAGAATTTTCTTCATATCCTTGATAGATTTTATTTCTGATGATTCATTATCGTGTACAATCCTATCAATCCAACGAGAAAGAGTATCATCAGGCTGTTTGTTTTTCTTAAAGAGTTCAATGATCTTTAAGATAACTGGAATGGCACGTTTTACGGGCACTCTCATACACGTAACACCAAGCATGGTTTTATCATCAAATCTTCCGCCCAGAGACATGCTATAGTTAGGGTACATGTCTTTACCCACTCTTGCACCCCCACCAAAAAAACCTATAGTGGCAATGTCATGTTGTCCACAAGAATTGGGACATCCACTAATCTTAATTGTTGCATCGCTTAAATCGTCATCTTCATCTAGTTTTAATTCTAAGAATTTTCGTTGAATCTCCTTTGCTAATCTATGAGAGTTTGTAAGTGCCAGATTACAAGATGAAGTGCCAGAACAACCAACAGCCGAAGCCATAGTTAGCGAGCCTGAATTTGCTAAACCTGCTTCAAGCAGCCTAGAGTATAACCTTGGTAGATCACTCTCATGTACATATCTAAGTATAATATCTTGTGAAAAGCCATTCCGCGCAAAACCTTCAGCTGAGAAGTCCATAGTAATCTCTGCCATAGCACGAAGTTGGTTTGCAGTTATATCTCCAGCTTCAAGTGTAACAAAAACAGCACTATATCCTTCTTGCTTTTGTTTGTAGGTAGTAGATTTTAGCCACCGTGCATAACCATCAGGCACTGAACCATTTTCACTTGAAATAGAAATTGGTCTTTTAATTTCATTTGGTTTCTGGTTAATGTTTAATCTTACAATGACTGATTGTGTTGCCCTAACAATTGTTCTCTGCTTAAGAATCAAGTTTTGGAATTTATCCCATCCCATTTCATCAACAAGATAACGCATTCTGTTCCTAGCCATGTTCTTTCTATTGCCCATTCTGTCAAAAATTTGTAGAACGGCAATTGATGTGTACAAGAGATCTTCTTCGGGGGTAAAATCCTCAAGCTGGTAACCCACAAATGATTTGTTTCCAAGACCACCGCCAAGAAATATTTTGAAACCACGTTGCTTTTTCCCATCAAGTTCTCTAATTTGAGGAATCAATCCAACATCAGCTATTCTAATCATTCCATGTTTTTCACAGCATGAAAAATTGAACTTGAATTTTCGTGGAAGTGTCTGATTCAACGGATTTCTAAGAAGAAATTTTGCAGTTGCAATTGCATATGATGTTGCGTCAAACATCTCATCATTACAAACTCCTGACAACGGACTACACATAACATTTCTAACTGTGTTACCACATGCTTCACGAGATGTTAGTCCAACATCTGCAAGTCCGTGCATGATTTCTGAAACATCTTCAAGAACAACCCAATGTAGTTGAATGTTCTCTCTAGTTGATACATGTGCACTACCGATTGAATACATCTCACTTAGTTGAGCAATCTTTTCTAATTGGTAAGGATAAATCTGGCCTGCAGGAATTTTGATTCTAACCATTGCATAGTCATCAGTCATTCTTGTACCATATGCGCCATGCTGCAGACGAAATCGTCTAAAACTATCATGATCAATTTTACCCTGTCGGTAAAGCTTTACCGTACGGGCAAAGTTATCAGCTTCCTCTCTTCGTGACCAATCAATCTTTGGCTTTTTTGAAGCCGATTTTGATGGTCTTAGCTGTTGCGCCATCTGCAGATATTATATTAAACAATTAATATAAATTTTTGACAATAGGAATTTTGACTAACATAATAAATTATCAAGTCACAAATTGCCGAATAATGATTTCACATTAGTATCGCCTAATTTTTACTTAAGAAAAACTATTAAGCGCTTGTAATGATGTGCTTTTGTGCAGGAATCTATTAATGAACAACGACCGGAAAAAATTTTTGCAGATGTAAAAGAAGTTGAAATAACACGTGCTATTGCTAAGGAATTCTACTCTGTTTTGCAAGAAAGAGCTGAATGTGATGTAATAATTATTGGTGCAGGTCCCGCTGGACTAACAGCTGCACGTGAATTATCGTTAATGGGATACAAAATTTTAGTCATTGAACAAAATAACTATCTTGGTGGCGGTTATTGGTTAGGGGGATTTATGATGAATCCAGTCACAGTCAGGGCTCCCGCACAAAAAATTTGGGATGAACTTGGAATTCCTTACAAAAAAGTTGGTGATGGTCTATACTTAACTCCAGGTCCTCACGCTGTATCAAAGTTAATTGCAGCAACATGTGATGCTGGGGTAAAATTTTTGAATCTTACAAAATTTGATGATTTAGTTTTAAGACATGGAAGAGTTGCTGGTGTTGTTGTAAACTGGATGCCAGTATCTGCATTACCAAGAAACATTACATGTGTTGATCCTATCGCACTAGAGGCAAAGATGATAATTGACGCATCAGGACATGATTCTGTCGCTGTAAAGAGACTTGTTGACAGAAATATGATAGAATGGAAGGGAATGAATCCAATGTGGGTTGAAAATGGCGAAGAGCATGTTGTTGAGAAAACAGGCGAAGTTTATCCCGGTCTTGTTATTGCAGGTATGTCAGTTACTGAAACACATGGACTCGCGAGAATGGGACCAACTTTTGGTTCAATGCTGTATTCTGGAAAAAAGGCAGCTGAGATTACGGACCAAAAAATCAAAGAAATAGATCGTAAAATTCCAAAAAAAGTTTGATTGAAAGTTTCTAAAATTTTTCTGTATGATGAACCGGCGGTTCAGGAAATACAAATTTCTAATCTAAAAAATTTCCTTTTAGAAACTTTTTCTGTGGATGTCGAAATTAGAGAATGCATTTTTAATAATTTGGATGAAAAAACTGTGGAGAAAATTTCTGGTTGCAGAATTTTTGACCCCAAATTGCCTTTTAAAAAACACCAACCTAATAGACAGGAAATTGATTTTGAGAAAAGTGTTTGCGAGGATACCAAATTGATGGAAAAAACAACAATGGTTGAAGATGCTAAAAAGATTGAAGATGTTGTGATGTACGATGGATTTGAAATTCAAAATATTATTTATGGCATTATTGCAAAAAATGATTCAAACCCAAACAACCTGCATATTGTTTTTACAAACAAGCTAACCTGTACTTACGATACTACTGATAATAGATATCATGGAAGGGCGGTAATTTGCTCTAATCCAGCTATCATATCTACAACAGGAATGATCGAGGCTCCAGCTAGACCTAGGGAATATTATTTTGATGCCATGAAATGCAAAATGCAAGGACTTGACATACAAAATGTTAAAAAAAATTATAGTGAAGAGTTTCTAGATTATCATGACAAAAGACTTTCAAAAATAGCTGAGGGATATCTGTTGCAGGCTATTTTCTATTACATGACAGGCGATGCATTTTGTGATAGTTTGGACTGTAGACTAAACAATGCACATTGGCAAAAGGATCTACTATACTCACAATTAAAAATTGGAAAACTTTGCAACAAACATCAAGCATTACTTGACAAACTACATCTTTAAAATACAATTAATAGTCAAGAAAGTATGTCTGAACAAAAAACAAAACACGATATTATCGTAATTGGCGCTGGACCTGCAGGATATACTGCTGGAATTTACAGTTCACGTGCACGCCGCGATACATTATTAATTTCCGGCATTTTGCCAGGTGGTCAGTTAATGAACACTACAGATGTTGAAAATTATCCTGGCTTTGATGAAGGAATAATGGGTCCAGACCTGATGATAATAATGCGAAAACAGGCAGAGAAAATGGGAACGAAAATTATTGATGACGAGGTTGTGTCTGTAGATTTTAAAAGTAAGCTACTAAAGGTGTCAACTGCTTCAAGCACTTTTGAGGCAAATTCAGTAATAGTTTGTACTGGCGCAAATCCAAGAAAAATTGGGCTGGACGGCGAGCAAGCATTTGCAGGCAAGGGTGTTTCATATTGTGCAACATGTGATGGGGCATTTTTCAAAAACCAGGAACTCATTGTTGTTGGCGGTGGTGACTCGGCAATGGAGGAGGCAACTTTTCTTACAAAATTTGCATCAACCGTACATATTGTACACAGAAGAGATGAGTTTAGAGCAAGTAAGATAATGCAGGAGCGTGCGCTTTCTAATGAGAAAATCAAAGTTCATTTCAACTGCACAGTTGAGGATATTCAAGGGGACCAAAAATTTCAGAAAGTGATTCTAAAAAACGTAAAAAACGATGAAAAGATTACCCTTGAGGCAGGCGGTCTGTTTGTGGCAATAGGACATGAACCTAATAGCAAAATACTTGAAGACCAGGTTGAATTAGACGAAAATGGCTATGTTGTTTTAAAAAATAATACAGAAACCAGCATTCCAGGTGTTTTTTGTGCAGGTGATGTTCATGATCATAGGTATAGACAAGCTGTAACTGCGGCTGGATTTGGTTGTATGGCTGCAATTGATGCCGATAAGTATTTAGCTGAACAGAAATAGGATTACTTTATCTTTTTTATGGTAAATTCTAGATCTTTGTCATTTTTTTTCAGTTCTAAAAGTTCATGCCCACGTTTGTGACATAATTCAGTGATGTCATCCTCAGCAGCAGGATCATCAGCAAGAACAGTAAGTATTTCACCAACCTGCATCTTTGAAAGTTCAACGGTTGTTTGCAGGGCGGGTGATGGACAAAACATTCCCCTTACGTCTAGTTTTTTTCCAGATTCTGAAATTTCAATCACCTTACAACATTTTGCCTTCTGGTTTATATTAAAATCTATACGATTTTAGCTTCGCCTATTGAATGGATAGAATCAAAAGACCATCTTTAACATGTTTCCCAAATTACGTTCTCGAAATAGATGGTAATCATATCCTTCAAAATTTATTTTTCTAGAGATTCTCTTTAGTGCAGCTATAGACATTCTGTAAAAGATATTCCAAAATATGCTTTCAGGGCTAATCATATACAATTTGTAAAGCAATCTGACAGCCCATAATGCTCGTGGATAAAACTGTAAAGTGTATTTGTCTATGAAAAAGGCTGAATTTTGAATCTTGTATCTTATGTGTTCTAGTGCCTCTTTGGGTTGTACATATCCAGTGTTTTCGATGGTTATTTTATGGTGTTTCATTGCAGCAATTACACTGTCCAATTTATTCTCAGAATAAATCAGATTAGTTGATCTGCCAATGGTGGATTGTACGTGGGAGTCACTGCCTGCAACTATATGCAAGGATTTCTCCTTTGCAAATTTTTTTGCCCTAAGATTCGAATATACATCCACATTAGAGCTGTTAAACGCTTCAAATAGATCACAATAGATGGAATCCTCACGCAACGCATCTAGTAAACTAAATGGATGGGGTGCAATAGTTACAGCATCCTGTTTTTTCGCCTCATCTAATACTTCATGTAATGAGAGTCCTGATTTGATAGAATGATCAATCCCATAGACTAATACGTGTGATTCATTATTTGTTGTAACTTCTTCTGCTGGATACACGCTTAATGTATCAAATTTCTGATGATTTTTTTTATATTCAAGCATCTGTACGTATCCACCAATAGTATTATGATTGGTAACAAAAAGTACATCAAGACCAGCTAGATATGCCTGTTCTAACTGCTTGGGAATTGTGACATTGCAGTCATAAGTTGGTTCCAGAGCACCAACATGTCCGTTTGAAAAAATATTATGGCAATGTAATTCTGTTTTTAATGGCATCATAACACACATTCATTTTAGAGCGTAATCATTATTTGTAATTATCGAAATAGATCATCATGATCTGATCGTAACATTTTCTGAATTTTTGCATCAGAGGAACTAAAGTTGTAATTTCGAACTATTACAATTGGACATTTTTGAACTTTCCCCATAACAAGTTCCGATGCTGAGCAAATCTCATCAGCAATTGCTATTGCTGTTACCTGCATGATCTTCCCAAATGTATCAGGTTTGCCATTATAATCTAAGATAGGTTCAAGACCAGCAATTCCTATTGCAACGTTTGTCTGACCCAATCTAAATGGCCTTCCAAATGTATCAGAGATAATCACAGCTATATTTTTTCCAGTTTTTTGCTCAATCCTGTCTTTCAGCAAGTTAGCTGACTTGTCAGGATCATCAGGTAACAATGTTGCATAACCGTCTTGCACATTGCTTTCATCAATACCAGCATTAGCACAAACAAACCCATGCTTGGTTTCAACTATGATTATCCCATTTTCCATTCTTACAATCCTTTTACTCTCTGAAAGTATCAATTCCACTAATCTAGGATCCTTACCATACGAGCTAGCTATGCCATTAGCAAGAAGGGAAGGGTTAACAGATGATAAACTTAGAACACGGCCTTCATTCTTGGAAACTATTTTTTGAGAAAAAACAAGTATATCACCATCGTTAATTTCTGACGATTCTAGAATCAGATCTACAAGGTTAGCATCAAGTCCAATTTCTTTTTGAGTTTTTATTGGAATGATTTGTAGTGACATTTTATTTTTTTGAACATGTGTTGTTAAAACATTTAGATTGGCTACATGGATGCTTGCAGTTCCAGTTTAAGGTTATAATGGGTGTTAATCAAACCAACAATTTTTGATAGATCCTTTTCGTCAAGAGTTACTGTCGCTAAATCCTTCACTAAATCTTGTGCACGAAAAGCAATTCCTAAACCACTAATATCAAAAAGCTTAACATCATTTGCGCCATCAACTACTGCCGTAATATTTTCTTTTTTCTCATCCCATTCTCTGATTTTAATCATAGCTGCTTTTGCCTTATCAGCATCAACACTTACAATAACACCATCAAGCTTACCATCGTGAAAGACAAGTTCATTACTATACACAACATCAAGACACAATTCCTTTTTTAATCTGTCAGTGATAATTGTGAAACCACCTGAAACAGCCATTAGTTTCCAACCAGCATCTTTTAATGCACGACATGCTTCCTTGGCACCGGTCATTATTGGTAAAGAATTTGCAACTTGAACACATATGTCATAATCTATGCCGTTAAGAAGATTAACACGTTCTTTTAGACCTTCGACCCAGTCAATTTTTCCCTCTATACCTTTTTTTGTAATTTCCCAGATTTTATTTTCCTTATTGACTTTTTCTGCTAATAAAGGAAGAAATTCTGCATCATAAAGAACACCTTCAACATCAAAAATTGCTAGCAATTGTTTTCTGACTTGAGACCAATTCTAAACAATATTAAGCTTAACCGAAAATGATAGATCGCTATAGTTAATATTAAATCAGATAGAATTTGTAGATTACTTATGTCAGATGAGCTTCAGTTCAAGTACGAAGTCGAAATAAAAAGTGTCGAAAAAAGACAGACGCTTACAAAAGAAGTAAAGGAAGAATTGAAGGAGTCAGGTATGATGGATGAAAAGGGAAAATTGAAAATTAGTGGTGTAAGCGGAAAAATGCTAAAGAGGATGAAACAGGAATTTGTTGATTGCCCAGTGCTTAAGAAGGAGGTACAATTCGTACCATGTTTTGTCTGTCCAAACTTCCTAAGTAGAGTAACAGGTAAGGTTTTGTGTAAGGGGGATAATCTCTAATATGGCTAAAAAAAGGGCAGTAAAAAGAAAAGCCACAAAGACCAAACGTAAAGCAACGAAGACCAAACGTAAAGCAACGAAGACCAAACGTAAAGCAACGAAGACTAAACGTAAAACAAAGAAAGCATTTGGAGGATATTCTATAAGTTTCAAAAATAGAGATGAATCACTCGAGCAGGTTTTTGGGAAGGCAAACATTGCACCGAGCGAAATGACAAAAAGGCTCTGGAAATTTATTAAGAAAAAGGGACTTGGTCATAAGTAAAATAATACTAAACTAGCAAAACTCATTATGCTGATTGGTGGTGGAAGGTTAATTGAGTAAAGAAGTTGGCATCACTGTTTCAAAAAATGATAACTTTAGTGAGTGGTACACGCAAGTAGTTATCAAGACAGAACTTGTGGATTATGCACCAGTTAAGGGATTAATCGTACTAAGGCCTGATGGTTACTCTATTTGGGAATCAATCAAGGAATCACTCGATAAAAAACTGAAGGAAACCGGTCACAGGAATGGATTTTTGCCCGTGCTGATACCTGAATCACTACTTGCTAAAGAGAAAGAACATTTTGAAGGACTTAACCCTGAAGTTTTTTGGGTTACACAATCAGGAAATTCAGAGATTGGTGATAGACTTGCACTTCGTCCTACTTCTGAAACACTTGCGTATTCACTTTTTTCTAAGTGGATAAGAAGTTGGAGAGACCTACCACTTAAAATTAATTTTTGGAATTCAGCATTAAGAGCGGAGATTAAAGGAACAAAACCATTTCTAAGGACATCAGAGTTTTTGTGGCAGGAAGGTCACACAGTTCATGCTACTAAGGATGAAGCTGAAAAAGAAGTTGCGGATATTTTGGAACTGTATAAAAAAACTATAGAAGAAGAACTGGCAGTTCCTGTTATAACTGGAAAAAAAAGTGAGAAGGACAAATTCGTTGGTGCAGTTTACACTGATACACTTGAATCATTAATGCCTGACGGTAAAGCACTGCAAATGGGAACGTCTCATTTTCTGGGCCAGAATTTTTCAAAACCATTTGATGTAAAGTATCTTGATGAAAACAATGTTGAAACTTTTGCATGGCAAACATCATGGGGAGTTTCATGGAGATTAATAGGTGGCATGATTATGATACATGGAGACGACAAAGGACTTGTCTTGCCACCAAAAGTAGCTCCTATTCAGGTTGTCATAATTCCAATCTATTATTCAAATGATGAAAAAGAAAATGTATTACAAACAGCATGTCAAATCAAAGACAGTTTATCTAATAATGATATACGTGTTCACCTGGATGATAGAGAACAGCTTACTCCAGGTTTCAAGTTCAATGATTGGGAGATGAAAGGTATACCAATACGAATTGAAATAGGACCTAAAGATATTGCTAAAAATCAAGCAGTGTTAGTTAGAAGACATAACCAAACGAAAACTAGTATTGAAATGGATTCGTTAACAGAAAAAATTTCCTCAGAGCTAAAAAATATTCAGAAAGAAATGTTTGATGCTGCTAAAAAAATACTTGATGAAAGAGTTGTTAAGATATCTCAATACCAACAATTCAAAGAAGAATTAGACAATGGAAAAATGATTGATTGTTCCTGGTGTGGTAATCAAACATGTGAAGATAAGATCAAGGAAGAGACTGGTGCAGACCTGCGCGTTATTCCATCTAATAACACTAAAGCAGAAACATGTATTTATTGTAAAAATTCAGGCACTACAAATGTGCTCTTTGCTCGTGGCTACTGAATAAGTGAAATATTATGGGTATAAACATAAAATTTACTGCTGCAGTTATCGCAGTTGCTGTGGTAGGATTTACTGCATCTGCTTATTTTTTCAGTGGACAGTCTATATCTGGCGACTGGATGTTTGATAAATCCAAGTATATTCAAGAGATAGATGCCTGTCTAGAATCTCAAACCTTAGGTAACATATCTCTTAATTCCTTTGCAACAAGTTTTGTTACAAATTTGAAACATCAGGCTGAAGCGGCTGAAAGCGAGGAGGAAATCAAAGAAATTCTGGATAGGTTATACGAGATTACTAGTTGTGAGCCATAAGACAAAATGAGTGAAACTAGGAAAAAATGCATCATTTGTGGCTGTCAAGACCATCGACTTGTTGGGTGCATTAAACATAAAACTAAAAAATGTAGTTGCTACAACTCCTAGCCAAAAATATAATATGAACATGACAAAAATGAGTTGACATGGCAACAGTTTCAAAACAAAAATCAAATCTTCTTAAGCAGTTCAATGAAACAAGGACTAGAACATTAAGCCTAGTACAAACACTCGAAAAAGATGATTTCATTGTACAGACTGCCCCTTTTATGAGCCCACCAAAGTGGCATTTAGGACACGTTAGCTGGCTTCTTGAAGTTGTTATGAGCAAAACCGTTAGCAACTACGAGTTTTATTCACAGGAATTTAGTGAATATCTTAATTCGTATTATCATCAATTTGGCAAACCACATGACAAGGATAAGAGAGGATTGGCAACTAGACCCACAGTTGATCAAGTTTTTGAATATTTTCATATGATAACTAACAAGGTTGCTAACATTTTACAAAATGAACCGTTGGATGAAAAAACACAGCAACTTTTCTTTATGGCAATAAACCATGAGTGTCAGCACCAAGAGCTTCTAGTTTATGATTTACAGCATCTATTAGCTGATAGATATAGACCACTGACAAGAAATTCCTTACCTACACCATCACAACAAGAATCTAGTTCCATCAAAATTAATGGCGGTCTGTATATGATGGGTTATTCAGGTGATCAGTTTTGTTACGATATTGAGTTACCAGAACACAAAGTCTATCTTGACGACTACAAAATTGACTCATATCCAGTAACAAACAAGCAATACATGAAATTTGTAGAGGATGGTGGCTATGATGATTTCAAATACTGGCTATCTGATGGTTGGGACAAGGTACGAAATGAAAACTGGAAGGCCCCAATGTATTGGGAAAAGATTGATGGACAATGGATGACATGTGACTTTTTGGGAAACCGAAAGATTAACCCGAATGAACCTGTCTGCCATGTTAGTTATTACGAAGCTGATGCGTATTGCAAATGGGCAGGCAAAAGATTACCAACTGAAGCAGAATGGGAAAAAGCTGCTTGTTGGGATGAAAAAAACCAAAGAAAAACAATTTTTCCGTGGGGCAATGAATCTCCAGATCCTATACATGCAAATCTGTTAGAATCATACCTTTGGAATTGTTCAGAAGTAGGTGCATATCCCAATGGCAAGAGCCATTATGGATGTCACCAAATGATTGGTGATGTATGGGAATGGACATCAACGGAATTTTCCGGTTATCCTGGATTTAAAACAGGATTTTCTGAATACAATGACAAATGGTTTGCAAATCAAAAAGTGTTAAGAGGTGGTTCCTTTGGTACACCATCAATTTCTATCCGCGGAAGTTATAGAAACTTTTTCAGACTGGATGAAAGGTGGCTCTTTTCAGGATTTAGATGCGCTGAATATATTTAATCATTTTTTGAAAGCAAAACTAAACAAAAGTACTGCTTCTCATCATACCATATATCTTTAATTCGAAAACCAGTCATTGATAACATTTTGTTTATTTCTGGAATTGTGTATTTGTATGAATTTTCAGTATGAATTAATTCATCCTGTTTAATTTGTAATATCATTCTGGCTTTAGGGATATTGACTATCTGATTTTCTAAAGAACGCAAGTATATCTCAACTCTATTTTGGCTTTCATTGTATATCGCATGATGTACAAATTTATTTATGTTAAAATTACTACCTAACTCTGAATTAATTCTTGACAAAACATTAAGATTAAATTTTGCTGTAACACCTTGCGAATCATTATATGCACGCTCTAACACTCTTTTATCCTTTACAAGATCCAGACCGATTAAAAATAGATCATCTTTCTTCATGGAAGAATTTATTTTTTGTAAAAACTCTAATCCATTTTCATAATCAAAGTTTCCAAAGCTAGAACCTAAAAATACTATTAGGTTTTTCTTATTATCATAATTTTTTATAAATTCTAACCCGCTTTCGTAGCTATCAATTATACCAGTTATATGCAAATTTTCATAATCATCCCGTAATTTTTTGGAACTGTCTCTAAGTATCTTAGAAATATCAATCGGAAAATATTCTACGTGTTTTTGCAATCTTTCAAGAATAGAAATCAGTGTTCTAGTTTTCTTTGATGAACCACTTCCCAATTCAACAAGCCTAAAATCTCCATTAAGATGTGGTGGTAGTTTTTCATATAGTTGTGTTAATATGCTAATTTCAGTTCTTGTTAGATAGTATTCTGGTAATTTACATATTTGTTCAAAAAGTTGGGAGCCCTTTTTATCATAGAAAAATTTTGGATTAATTGATTTTTGTTTTTTATTTAAACTAGATGATAATTCCTGAACAAGTGTATTCTGTGATTTATTTCTGGATGGTTCATAGTAACAAAGTTGTTCGCCTACAACATATTTTGTGTATTCTAGTTTCTTTTGAATAGATTTTAGACTCATAAAATGCACCAAAATCTGTGCCTCATAAAGCCTTTTTGGTGTCTAACAAATTATTTTATGATTTCTTGATATACTGGTTAACCAATAACGGTTTGTTGGATGAGATTCTAAGAGTTGAGGGGTTATCCAAACAGTTTGTCAAAAAAAACGTGTTTGGTTCAACAAAATCTTTAGTGAAAGCGGTGGAAGATGTTTCATTTTCTCTATATAATGATGAAGTGCTTGTGATTGCTGGGGAATCAGGTTCAGGCAAAACAACAATAGCCAAATTAATTCTTAGAGCAATAACACCAGATTCTGGCAAGGTAATTTTTCAGGGGGAGGAGATTAAAGATGACTCAAAAAGTTTGATGAAGATTAGGATGCATTGCCAAATGGTACACCAGGATCCTTATGATTCGATTAACCCTAGAATGAAAGTTAAGGATATTGTTTCTGAACCACTAGAGATACATAATATTGGTCATGGTTTAGAAAGAGAAAAGATTGTTTTGGACTCTCTTCGAGAAGTAAAACTTGAACCGTCTGAAGAAATTGCAAACAAGTATCCTCATATGCTTTCAGGTGGGCAAAGACAGCGAGTAGTTTTAGCAAGAGCGTTGGTGTTAAGGCCAAAAATCATTATTGCCGACGAACCAGTTTCCATGCTTGATGTTTCCATACGTGGAGAGATTCTTGAACTAATGAAAAATATCCAGAAAAAGAATAACGTTTCGTTTATTTACATAACACATGATTTGGCAACTGCAAGATATTTTGGACAGAGAATAATAATCTTATATCTTGGCAAGATTATGGAGTCTGGACCAATAGATCGAGTTTTATTGGAACCAAGGCATCCTTATACTCAGGCATTGATTGATGCAATATCTGAACCGGATCCTGATAACTTGTACAAGGAAAAGATAATTCGAATTAATGACCCGCTTGACATAGACTTTTACTCTGGCTGTAGATTCCGTGCTAGATGTCCATATGCGATTAAAAAATGCAAAGATGTACCAATGCTTGAAACTCGTGATGGAAGAAATGTTGCGTGCTTTGTGGATATAAGCTAGGTGGCCATAGCAGGAAGTCTTTTGTCCTTGTATGTTACAACATGTGAAAACCCATTTTTAGGATATACACCATAGATTAGTTTCGACTTTTCTACAACA